>JAEXPL010000406.1 GCA_023446865.1 Verrucomicrobiota bacterium
CCCATGAATACGCACGCTCTCCTCCTGCTGCTCGGCGGCGCCGCCCTCCTGGCGGTCGCCACGCCCGCCGCCCGCGCCACCGACGATCCACGTCTCGAGTCGTTGCTCGCCCAGTTGTCCCTCGAGGAGAAGATTCACCTTCTCTCCGGCGATGAGAGCGACTTCAACGCCCACGGCCTGCCACGCCTCGGCATCCCCTCGATCCGCATGGGCGACGGTCCGGCCGGCATCCGCATCGGCCACTCCACCGCTTTCCCGGCCCCGATCAACCTCGCGGCCACCTGGGATGTGTCTCTGGCTTCTCGTTACGGAATCGCCCTCGCCGAACAGACCCTCGCCAAGGGCCGCACCTGCATCCTCGGGCCCTGCGTGGGCATCCACCGCTTCCCCCTCAACGGCCGCAATTTCGAGAGTTTCGGCGAGGACCCGTGGCTCTCCTCCCGCCTCGGGGTCGACGTGATCCGCGGCGTGCAAAGCCGCGGTGTGATCGCGACCGTGAAGCACTTCGCCGTCAACGACCAGGAATGGGAACGCCGCGAGGTGAACGCCATCGTCGACGAGCGCACCTTGCGCGAGATCCACTTGCCAGCCTTCGAGGCCGCCGTGCGGGAGGCCGGGGTGTGGGCGGTCATGACCTCCTACAACCGCATCAACGGCCCTCACGCCAGCCAGTGCGACGCGCTCATCAACGGCATCCTCAAGGGCGATTGGGGCTTCCGCGGTATCGTCATGTCCGACTGGGAGTCGACCTACACCGCCGTCGGCGCCGCCAACGCCGGCCTCGATCTCGAGATGCCCTCCGCCGTCTGGTTCGGCGACTCGCTCCGCGACGCCGTGCTGGCGGGCCGCGTCCCCCTCGCCGTCATCGACGACAAGGTCCGGCGGCATCTGCGGGTGCGCTTCGAAGCCGGCCTGTTCGATCATCCCGCGCCTTCCGAGGACGAGGCCGTCGTCCGTGGCGAACCGCACCGCGCGCTCGCGCAGGAGATTGCGACCCGGAGCATCGTGCTCCTCAAGAACGACGGACTGCTGCCCCTCGCGCCCGAGCGCTTCCGCCGCATCGCGTTGATCGGCCCGGCGATGAACCACGCCCGCACCGGCGGCGGCGGTAGCTCGCTTGTGCTGCCGTGGCGCACCGTCTCCCCGCTCGAAGGCCTCACCGCCGCCCTCGCCGGCCGTGCGACCATCCTCTTTGCGGAGGGCGTCTCCATGGATCTGTACCGCCCGGCACCGATCCCGGCCGAGTTCTTCCAAACCCCCGATGGGATCCCCGGTTTGCGCGCCGAGTACTTCGACAACGCAGATTGCGCCGGCGAGCCGGTGTGCGCGCAGGTCGAAACGCGCGCCTTCCTCGAACTCATCGGCGGCACACCCGATCCACGCCTGAATAAAGATCTGTTCTCGATCCGCTGGACGGGTCGCTTCACGCCGCCGGTAACCCATGACTACGAGCTCGCCCTCTGCAGCGACGACGGGTCCCGCCTCTGGCTCGACGGCCAACTGGTGATCGACCACTGGGGCCCGCACAGCCTCGCCACCAAGACCGCCACGCTCCGCCTCGAGGGCGGCCGCGCCTACGATCTCCGCGTCGAGTTCTGCGAGCTTGGCGGCGACGCCACCATGATCCTCGGCTGGCGCGCGCCCGAGGACGATACGCCGCCTCCGTCAATCGAGGAGGCCGTTGTCGCCGCCCGCTCGGCCGACATCGCGATCGTGGCCGTCGGACTGGCGTCGTTTCTCGAAGGCGAAGGCCGCGATGTCGCCGATTTCCGTCTCCCCGCCGGACAGGATGAACTCGTCGAGGCCGTCGCCGCCGCCAATCCCAACACCGTGGTCGTCGTCTATGGCGGCGTTCCCCAACTGATGGAGCACTGGCTCAACAACGTGCGTGCGGTCTTCGCCGCCTTCTATCCCGGCCAGGAGGGTGGCACCGCGCTCGCCGACCTGCTCCTCGGCCACGCCGCGCCGTCCGGCCGGCTGCCGTTCTCCTACATCCAGCACCGCGATCAGTCGCCCGCCTTCGCCGGGTACCAGGACCCGGGCCTGAAATCCCGTTACGACGAAGGTGTGTTCGTGGGCTACCGCTACCTCGACCAGCACCGCCTCGCCCCGCTCTTCCCCTTCGGCCACGGCCTCACGTACACGACCTTCTGCTACAGCAACCTCCGCCTCACCCCAGGGCCCGACGGCACCTGCGCTGCCAGTGTCGACGTGACCAACACCGGCCCGCGCGCCGCCGACGAGGTCGTGCAACTCTACGTCGCCCCACTGGGAAACACGCCCGTGGCGCGCCCACCGCAGGAACTGAAGGCGTTCGCGAAAGTCGCCCTCGCGCCCGGCGAAACCCGAACGGTCGCGCTCCCGCTCGGCCTCCGCGCCTTCCAATACTGGGACCCGCAGCGGCGCGACTGGGCGCTTTTCCCCGGAGATTTCGAGATCCGCGTCGGCGCCTCGTCCCGCGACATCCGCCTCACCGCCTGGATCGCCAAGCGCTGACCCGCCGCTGGCAGCGGAAGCAGCAAGAGCGCACCGACTGGTGCGCTCTTGTGTGCAAGGGAAGACGGGTCGCGGCCCGGCTTCTCAGCGATGCAGCGCAATCTCGAGCAACTCGTCGACGCTCGTGTCGGCGACGCACTGATAGCGGTCGCTCGCGCCGTAGTAGAGCTTGATCGAGCCATCCGGCTCCACGACGTGCGAGGACGCGAAGACGCAGTTTGGGGTGTGCCCGGCGTTCTCGTACGGTTCCTCCGGCGTGAGGATGCACTCGTCGCCCACTCGGATCAGCTTCGACGGGTCGTCGAGGTCGGCCAGCGCCACGCCGGCATGGTAGAGAAACTCGTATTCGCACACCACCGAGACGGCGTGGAAGATGATCAACCATCCCGCCTGCGTGCGGATCGGCGTGCCGCAGGGGCCGATCTTGCCCCAGCCGAACGAGCAGCGGCCCTTGTCCATGAGCAGGCTGGACTGGCCCCAGAACTTCAGGTCGGGCGAGCGCGTGACCCAGATCTCGCCGAGGGCGTTGGGCCGCTCCAGCGCGGTGTAGAGGCCGCCGATCTTCTCGGGGAAGAGCACGGTGTTGCGGAAGCCCGTTCCGGGGATGAAGCCCTCCCACTTGAAGTGCTTCATGTCCTTCGACTTCATGTGGCCCATGCGGGCGTCGGAGCCGTGGCAGCAGAACGTCATGTGGTACGTGTCGCCGATCTTCGTGAGGCGCGGGTCGTACTGCACCCGGGCGTATTTCCGGTACTCCGGGTCGTCGGGCATCGGGATGATCTCGCCGATCTTCCAGCCATCGTAGCCGTTCTTCGATTCGGCGAGGCAGAAGAAGTTGTAGAAGTTGTAGCCCTCGCAGCGCAGCACCATCACGTACCGGCCGTCGTGTTTCACCACGGAGCTGTTGAAGATGCCGCGGCAGGAGAACGGCACCATGTCGGCAGTGACGATGGGGTTCTTCTTGTAGCGGCGGACCGGGCGGCCCTTCGCATACACGCGTTTCTCGGGGGACTGGAACGGTTTGGTTTTTTTCATGTGACCGGGGGATGAACACCTCGCCACGGCCCGACGCCGCGCGAGGTTCGTCCCGCAGCGTTCAGCCCCCGCCCCCGAGTGCAAGCGAGCAAATCGTCCGTGCCAGCCACCGGCGAAAGCGCCGCTTCCGCCGCGTCTCCGCAGTGTCCGCAAAGATTTGTCACGACACCGCCACCGCGCGCCCTCCAGAATCGCGATGCCCCATGGAACTCCCACCGCCCCTGCCTCCGGACCCGCCATCGCTTCCGCCCCTGCTGCCTCCGGCGCCGCCCACGATCGCACCGCCTCCGTTCGCCGAGTTCCGGCCACCACCACCCGCCCCGCGCCAACGCCTCTCGGCCCCCTGGATCGGCGCCCTCGCCGGCGTGGGGTTGGTCCAGCTGCTCCTCGCGCTCGCCGCCCCGGCGCCGATACCGGGTGTAGGGTACAAGATCGGCGCGGTGCTCGGCGGCACCGTGTTCTGGCCCGCGGTGATCGGCCTCCTCTTCGCGATCGGCCGGCGCTTCCGCAACCTCAACAGCCAATCCGCCATCTTCCTCGTCGTCTGGCTGCTCGCGAGCCTTGGCCACCTCGGCAATATCGCCACCTCAGGTACCCACGTCTCAAAACCGGCGCCCGCCGCCACCGCAGCGGGCCATACCACCCCGTCCGCGGTGCCCGCCCTCGACCTCTCGCGAGCGACGCTCACCGCTGCGCCCGCCCCGGCGACGGTGGCCTCTGAGCCGGCGTTGCCAGCCTCGCCCTACGACCTCTCTCCCGGCAGCGACCAACGCCTCATCAAGCTCATTGAGCACGCGCAGGAGACGAGCTACCACGCCGTCGTCGACGCCTACCTCAAGGCCTGCGTGGCGCGCCCGCAAGATCCGGTGCTCGCGCTCGAGCGGGTCCGGTTCATCGAGCGCTTCGCCTATGCCGAGGACGGCACGATCGAGTCCGCCTCGGCCGACCACGACGCCGCCGTCGCCGACCTCAACACCCGTTTCCCCGACGCTCCCGGCACGATTCTCTACAACCTCTCCAACACCTTCGGCGCAGACTTTGAGGCGCAGGCGGAGGCGGCCGCGCCGTTGGTCGCCCGCTGGTGCGCGGAGGACCGCGCGCAATACTTTCTCCGGCGCGCCGAAGCCGCGAACCACAAGGATGCCACCGTGGCCACCCGGCGTTTCGCCGAGGCGTCCTTCAACGCCCACCCCACCGCCGACGCCGGCCTGATCTACGCGAAGGCCCTCCATGCCGCGAAGGAGCCGGGCCGTTGCCTCGAGGTGCTCGTCCATCCCGCCTTCGCCGACGCTCAGCCCTGGATTCGTCGCGAGAAGATGAATCTCCTGTTCGCCCTCGGGCACAACGCCGAGGCAATCGCCCTGTTCGAGGAACTCTCTGGCGAGTCGGCCTGGCTGGTGACCAACCAGGATACCGCCGACCTGCTCGCCCGCGCCGGCCGGGTGAATCTCGCCCGTGAGGTCCTCAGCAAATTGAAGGTTGGCGATTTCAACCGCGAGAAGGTTCACCGCGACCGTTTCGCGTTCGAGCTCGCGCACGGCACCGCCGAACAGGCCGACACCGCCTACCGCGAGCTTCGTGCCGACGGCGTGCAAGCCGATCCGTTCGCCCGCCAGCGTTTCGCCCTGTTCGGCCGGCACCCCGGCCTCGCCTGGACCACCGCGGACCTCGGCGGCGCCTCGCTGTTCGGCGCGGTGCTCGCCGGAAGTTTCCTCCTGCCCCTGGTGTTGCTCGTGCCCGTCCACTACTGGTCGTTGCTACGGGCCCGCCGTGGGAAGATTGCGGGCTGGTCCGCCGCGCGCTGGGGCTTGCGCACCGCGTGGTGGATCTTCGGTACGATCTGCGTCGGCGAGGTGTTTCTCCTTTGGTTCTACCAGCCCGATGCCCTGCCCTCCTGGTTCATCGCCGGCAAGGAGGTCACACCGGACCTTGAGGCCATCGTCCCGACCGAACTCTGGATCTGGGGCCTCGCCTCGACCTTGATCACCATACTTCTGTTACGCGCTCGCGCCTGGCACCTGCTCGGATCCGGCGGGTGGAGTTTCGGGCGAAGCCTTGGCCTCGCCCTCGGCTCCGTCTTCGTCCTGCGGGTCCTGCTCGCGGTGTATGTCTTGCTCTGGCCCGGTGCCCTCGCGGGCGAACTTGCCGCCTCCGCGCCCACCGTCCGCCAAATCATGGTCGCCTTGCTCGCCCACCTCGGACCTTGGGGAATGATCACGACGGTCGCCTTGCTGGTGCCGGTGCTCGAGGAAGTCCTCTTCCGCGGGCTGCTGCTGCAAAGCCTGGCCCGTCACATCCCGTTCCTCTGGGCCAACGTCGCCCAGGCGGTGATCTTCGCGTCGCTTCACCAGAGCCTGCCGCTCTTTCCCTTCTTTCTCGCGTTTGGTCTCGTCGGCGGCTGGTTCGCCCGCCGCTCCGGGGGGCTGTTGCCGTCGATGCTCTTTCACGGCTTCAACAACCTCCTCGTCTGCATCGCCTTTATCGTGCGCTCCCATTGAAGCTCCGCTGGACACGGACGCATGCCCTTCGCCGTGAACCGCAAAAACCCGGTCATTTCGCCGCCGCGGCAACCGCGCGCTTGGCAGCCGCGCCCCGGGCCGCAGCATGGCGGCATGTCCCCCGCCGAAGCCTTTGCCACGATCGCGACCGCCATGGCCCGCATGTCCGCACTTTTCGGACGCACCCTCTTCGACGAGTGGGTGGTCGTGCGGCTCGGACCGGGCACGGCCACCGTCGAGAACTACGAAGGGCCGCGCCTGGCCGAGTGCCTCGCGACCTTCGCCAAGGACGTGGCGCTGCTGCGCCGCGAAGCCTCCGACCGCGCCCACGAACCGGGCGACTTCGATTTTGCCCGCGCCGCCGCCGGCACGCAGTTCGACGCATTGCTCAAGATCGCACCCGACGCCTTCCTGCTCTGCAACAACACCGGCCTTTCCATGGAGCAGATCCGGGCTCACCCCGAGTGGCTGCAGGCACAGGTGCCCTTCGCCAATCTCGCCGAACGCTTCCGCCTGGATCCGTTGGTCTTTCCTCGCTGAGCCCCCGGCCGCAACGACGCCACCACCACACCCTGCGCCGCCGCTCGCGGGCCCAAAAAACCCTCCGGCTTGCGACCGGAGGGCGAAAGGGAGGCGGCGAGGCTTACTTCTTGGCGCCGCGCTTGAACTTCGAGGTGAACTTCTCGACGCGGCCGGCGGTGTCGACCAAGCGCTTCTCGCCGGTGTAGGCGGGATGCGAATCGGAGGTCACGTCGCGGAGCACGAGGTGGTATTCCTCGCCGTCGATGGTCTCCTTGCGCTGAGACTTCATCGTCGACTTCGTCAGGTGCTTATGCCCGGTGGAAACGTCCACGAAGCAGACGTTGTTGAGCGTGGGATGGCCTTCGGGTTTCACGGCGAAAATTCTCTGGGTTGGATCAGCCTTGGCGCGCCTTGTAGCGCGGGTCGGTCTTGTTGATGACGTAGAGACGCCCGCGACGGCGGACGACTTGGCAGTCGGGATGACGCTTCTTCGCGGACTTCAGGGACGAGACAACTTTCATAGGAAGCCGCCGACGACACCGGACACCCCCGGCACTGTCAACCCCTCTTTTCCAAAGATCGATTCCCTGCGGAACTCCCCGACTCCTCAGGGCAAAACGCCGTCCTCTCGATCAGGGAAGGCCCGATTGTTGGCCCGCCCGGCGCGGACTACCTTCGCCCACGATTCCAGCCCCCCGGAAGCGCCAACAGCTCAACACCATCGCGACCATGACGCTTCTCCGCTTGCTTCCTTGCCTCCTCATCGCAGCCACCACCGCCTTCGGCCAACTCACCTCCGCAACCGGCGGCCGGCTCAGCGACTACCACGACTGGTTCGGCCCGCTCGATCCCGCCACGAGCCTCGTCCTTCCCGGCGCGCAGGCTCCCGCCGCCAACGAGATCGACACCGCCACCCGGCACTGGAGTTCCTGGGCTCCGAACACCCCGCCGTCCGGCCCAGACAGTCCCATCACGGGCACCGGTCTGGATCTGTTCTGCGAGATCGTTTTCCTTGGCGAAACAGGGACCGGCTGGACCTCGTTCGGGTGGAGCGCCGCCGGGCAGGACTCGGTACTCAGCGACGGCCCCGGCAGCCGCGGCTTCGGCAGCTACCTCCAACCCACGCTCCAGAACGTCGAGGACCTTGATCTCTTCGTCGAGCGCAGCGACGGCTCTCGCTACTACGTCTTCGACAAATCCCGCAACTCCGCGGGGGCGTCACCGAACGACGGATATTGGGGCACGCTGCTGCCGCTCGCCAGCTGCCGGGGCGCCCAAGTCGGGATGGTTGACGATTTCGGCCTGCCCTTCGCCGTCTTCGCGTTCGCTCCTCCCAGTACCAATGGCGCGCCCGAACTCTTCGTGTTCGCCGTCCGCGCCGGGGCCGATGTTCCCGTCAGCCCCGCCGTCCCGGAACCGTCGACCTACGGCCTCTGCGGTGGCGTGGTCCTCGTCGGCGCCCTCGTGCTCCGTCTACGCCGGACCTCGCGCCGCGCTCCCCAGAAACTTGCGTCGGGACCGGACGGTGCGTAATCCACGCGGCATGTCCGTCGCCCTCGCCGACCTCGTCGCCCACTGCCACCAACGCCTCGGCCTGCCCGGTTTCCCCGATTTTCCCGGCTCTCACAACGGCCTGCAGGTCGAGAACAACGGCACCGTCACCCGCCTCGGCGCCGCGGTCGACGCCGGCCTCGAGACCTTCCGCGCGGCCGCCGCCGCCGGGGTGGACTTCCTGCTTGTGCACCACGGCCTGTTCTGGGACGGCGCCCGCCCCTTCGTCGGCGCCCAGCGCGAACGACTCTGCGTCGCCTTCGCCGCCAACCTCGCCGTCTATTCTGCCCACCTGCCGCTCGACGCCCACCCCGAGCTCGGCAACAACGCCCAGCTCGCCCGTGCCCTCGGACTGTCGCCGGTCCGTGGATTCCTCCCATACCAGGGCCGCGACATCGGCCTCGTCACCGCCGCCCCGGCCGATCGCTCCACCCTGCGCGCCAAGCTCCAGGCGCAATTTCCCGCCGGCGTCACCGCACTCGAGTTCGGTCCGGAGCACCCGCACGAGATCGCCCTGCTCACCGGCTCCGGCATGAGCGCGCTCGACTCCCTCGCCCCGGCCGGGCTCGACACCCTCGTCACCGGCGAGCTCAAGCAGGCCGTCTTCAACCGCGCCCAGGAGGATGGCCTCAACCTCTACCTCTGCGGCCACTACGCCACCGAGACCTTCGGCGTGCGCGCCCTCGCCGCCGAGCTCGCCACCCGGTTCGACCTGCCCTGGACCTTTCTTCCCAGCGACTGCCCGCTCTGAGCGCCGCCTTGCCTCCGCGCCTCCGGCCCTTCACTACTCCCGCCATGAAGAAGCTCGCCATCCTCAACGGCCCCAACCTCGACCGCCTCGGCAAACGCGAACCCGCGGTCTACGGCCACGCCACGCTCGCCGATCTCGAGCGCGACCTCCGCGCCGCGTTCGCGGGCCGTCCGGTGGAGTTCGAGTTCTTCCAGAGCAACCACGAGGGCGCGCTCATCGATTGCATCGCCTCGCTCGCCGACCGGAAGTTCGACGGTTTCGTCATCAACCCCGGCGGTCTCACCCACACCAGCGTCGCGCTGCGCGATTCCATCGCCGGTTCCGGCCTGCCCGCCATCGAGGTGCACATTTCCAACGTCCACGCCCGCGAGGAATTCCGCCACAAGTCCGTCACTGCCGGCGCCTGTCTCGGCGTGATCGCCGGCCTCGGCCTGCCCGGCTACCGGGCTGCGCTCGAGTTCCTCGTCGCTCGGGGCTGAACCGCGTCCCGTGACCGCTCCCGACGCCGCCGCGCCGGCGTGGTTCGTCTGCCACACGAAGCCACGCTGCGAGAAGAAGTTCGCCGACCTCCTCGTCCGCGAGTCCTTGCCGCACCGCCTGCCGCTCGTCGCGAGCGAACGCCGCTACGGCGCTCGTATCCGTCGTTTCACCAAACCGCTTTTTCCCGGCTACGTCTTCGCCCAGGTGGAGCCAACGCGCCGCAGCCGCCTCTACCAGCAGGATCTGCTCGTGCGGTTCCTCCCCGTGCCCGACGAGGCCGCCTTCCTCGTGCAGCTCGCCGCCATCGAGTCGCTCGTCGCCTCCGGGCTGGAGGCCACACTGCATCCGCTGCTCAAGCACGGGGCGCGCGTGAAGATCGTCAGCGGCCCGCTCCGGGGCGTCGAAGGCATGGTCGAGAACCCGCACTCGCCCAAGGGCGTCGTGATCGCGATGGACGTCCTGCAGCAGGGCGTGCTCGTCGCCGTCCCGCTCGCCGACCTCAAGCTCCTGCCCTGAACCATCCTCGCCCGGCGCCGCCCCGGACTTTGCTCCGCTGCTTTCCCTGCGCGATCTTCCGTCTACGCTGCCCCCCATGGCCGACCCGAACCCACCGCCCCGCACCCCGCGCGGACAACTCGTCATCCGCACCATCGCCATGCCGGCCGACACCAATGCCGCCGGCGACATCTTCGGCGGCTGGCTCATGTCGCAGATGGACATCGGCGGCGCCATCCTCGCCCACCAGATCGCGCGCTGCCGCGTGACCACCGTCGCCGTCGACGCCATGGAGTTCCACCACGCGGTCAACGTCGGCGACACCATCGCCTGCTTCGCCGAACTGCTGCGCGTCGGGCGCACCTCGATGCGCATCCACATCGAAGTCTGGGTCCAGCGCCACTTCGAGCGTACCGAGCGCTGCGTCACCGAGGGGGTGTTCACCTACGTGGCGCTCGGCGAGACCTGCCAGCCCCGCCCGGTCTACCGCGAAGACAATCCCGCTCCGCCCGATCCCGGCCCGTAGCCGCGCGCGGCCGGCGCTGCTCAGCTCATCGTCTGGATGATGCGTACGATCGGGAGGAACAACGCGATCACGATCGTCCCGACCGTCACCGCGAGAAAGACGATCAACAGCGGTTCCAGCAGCGCCGTGAGCCCGCCCACCGCCGTGTCCACTTCCTCGTCGTAGGCGTCGGCCACGCGCCCGAGCATCTCCGCCAACGCGCCCGTCTCCTCGCCCACGGCGACCATGCTCTCGAGCAGATCTGGAAAACGCCGGGTCGCGCGCAGTGCCGCGGCGAGCCCCACGCCGGCCTGCACCTGCGCCCGCACCGCGTCGAGCGCCGCGGCGAACACCGCATTGTCCGCCGTGTCACGCGCCACCAGCAGCGCCTGCAGGATCGGCACCCCGTTGCCCAGCATCGTCCCGAGCGTGCGTGCGAACCGCGCCACCGCCGTCTTGCGCCTGAGTTCGCCGAGCGCCGGCAGGCGCAACGCCGCCGCGTCGAGCAGTCGCTGCCCCCGCGATGTCCGCCGCACCACGGCATGCAACACCGCCAGCCCCGCGGCGCCCAGTGCGATCCAGCCCGCGTGCGCGCCCACAAAGTCGCTCGTCGCCAGCACCGCCTGCGTGAGCCCGGGCATCTCGGCCCCGCGGAGCTGCTCCTGGAAGATCGTGCGAAACTTCGGCACCACAAACAGCATCAGGCCAGTGAGGATGAGCACCGTCACCGTCAGCACCGCCACCGGGTAGTACAACGCCGCCTTCACGCGACGCCGGATCCGGTCCGCCTTCTCCAGAAACCGCGCGAGTTGCAGCAACGCCACCTCCAGGTGCCCACCCGCCTCGCCGGCCCGGACCATCCCGACATAGACCTCCGGAAACACCCGCCGCCGCTTCCCCATCGCGACCGAGAGGCTTTCGCCCGCGACAATCCCCGCCGCCAACTCCGCGATCACCGCCCGGAACGCCGGGCGGCGCTCCTGTCGTTCGAGGACCTGCAACGCCCGCAGCAGCGGCAAGCCCGCCTGCACCAACGTGCCGAGCTGCCGGGTGAACTCCGCCAGCCCGTGGGCGTTCACGACCCGCCCCAACGTCATCGGCGTCCGCCGCCGCGCTCGCGTCTCCGTGTCGACCCGCCCCGCGCCGGCCTCGCCGCCGGCGCCGATGCTGGTCAGATAGAACCCGCGTTGCCGTACCTCCGTCGCCGCGTGCTCCGCCGTCGCCGCCTCCAGCGTTCCGCTGCGTTCCCGGCCCGTTCCGTCGACCGCCGTGAAATCGAATCTCGGCATCCACAAACCGAATGCCGCTTCCGCCGCCCTCTGTGAAGCGAAAATTCGCCCGCCGCCGTTAGGCACCCCCGGCCGCGGTGCCGGCGGCCCTACCCGCGCATCCGCTGCTCACCGCGCCTGCAGCACGTGCTGGTTGGCCATGGTGATGCCGCTAAGCATCGCGCCGGTGATGCCCAGAAAACCCTGATCGGTACCGATGAGCACCAGATTCGCCCACGAGGTACGGCCGTCGCGCACCTTCTGCGGCGCCCCGTAGATCGCACCGCCGCGATGCCCGGTATAGCGCTCCACGGTGAGCGGCGTGAACATGTCGGTCGCGAGCGTCGCCGCCTCGACAGCGTCGGCCGGGACCGCGGCCAGGAAACGTCGCGCACTTGCCGCCATCTCACCGAACCAGCGCTGTTTCTCCGCGCGGTACTGCGGCTCGGGCATCGCCGCCCACGCGGCATGGCTGGCCAGACTCGTGACTCGCACGCAGCCCTCCGCCATCGCGCGGTCACCGAAGGCGAAGTTGTTGGGGAAACAGATCACGCCGCTGCGCAGGTCGACCGGCCCTGCGGGGTTGGCGAACTCGAAACGCTCCGAGTCGTTGAAGAACACGATGGTCTCGTTCCAGCCAAAGTCGCCGGGCCGGCGATTGAGCACCTGGAGCGCCTCCACGAACCCACGCCGCTCGCGGGCCCCCGGAGTCGCGGCCGCCGCGGCGGCCGGATTCTCCTCGCACAGCAGCCGCGTCTCGTCGGCGCCGGCCGAGCTGAGCACCCAGTCGGCAGTGACGGTCTCGCCGTTGTCCAGTTCGAGCGCGGTCACCCGGCCGCCGCCGGTGCGGAGCCGGCGGACACCGCATTTCATCCGGCGTTCGCCGCCGCTCTCGCGCAGCCGCTCGGTGAGCAGCCGGAGCACGACGCGGATGCCATCGAAGGGCCGCGCAAAGCCCTCGAGGTACACCGCCTTGAACATGATCACGAACTGCAGCGCATCCATGTCGCGCGGCGTGGCGCTCCCGTAGTAGAACATCGGGCACAGCAGCATGTCCTCGAGCACCGGGTCGGTGAGATGCCGGCGGAGCATCTCGCGGGCGGAATATCCGGGAGAAACCGTCACCGTGTCGTCGAAGGCGCGCAGCTCCGCCAGGAACCGCCGGTAGCCGTCGATCTGGGCGGGAAACTCCCGTGCGACCTCCGCCTCGAGCAGGGCGCCGCCGTTGTCCCAGCGCAGTTCGCGCCCCGGGAAACGCACGGCCGAGCCCAGCTGCGGGCAGAGGTCGAGGGCGTCGCGCTCGAGGCGCAGCTGGCGCAGGAGCTTGCCCAACGCGGTGCCGCGGACCTCGCGCGGCACGAAGTTGGTCATCGCGTGGAGGCCCACATCGAACTTGCGGCCGCCGACGCTGTAGAAGCTGTTGAGCCCGCCCACGACGTTGTGCCGCTCGAACAGGCAGACCCTCTTGCCGAAGTGCGCCAGGCGCACTCCGGCGGCCAGCGCGGACAGGCCGGCTCCGATGATGGCGACGTCGTAATGGCTGGTGCTGGGCATGGCTCGTGGGCGAGCAGGACGCTCGCGGGCGGCGCGCCTCCGATCAATGCCCAAGTGCGCCGGTCCGGCTACCGGCGGCCCCGGGCCCGTTCGCTGCAAACCCGGTGCGGCCACTTGCCATTACAGCCGGACCGCATTTGTCCGATACTTCTAGGGGAATACCAGTCCATCCCCTCCCGCCCACGCCTGTCGTGGGTCGTCCCCCTCCGTCCCCCAATGGCCAACGTCCTCCTCCTCGATGCCAATGAAGTGGCGGCCCGCGCCATGCAAGCCATCCTCGCGCGCGGCCACCACCGTTGCACCGTGGCCGTGAACAGCGCCGATGCGTGGAAGGCGCTCCACGATCTGGTGAACTTCGACATGGTGTTCCTCGAGCTCGAGCTGAGCGGAGAGAAGGGCATCGATTTCCTCCAACGGCTCCGGGACGACGCGTTCCTCAAGCAGATCCCGGTCATCATCTACACCACCGTTGGCGACCATGCCACCGTCCGGAAGATTCTTCTGCTCAAGGTCCAGAACTACCTCATCAAACCATACAACGACGAACACATCTTCCGCGAAATCACCAAGGCCTGCGCCAATCCTTGGCGCGCGCTCCAGTTCGAGGAGGAGAAATCGTTCTGCGCACAGATGGGTTACGCTCCGGCCAACCTTCGCGCCATGCGCGAGGAGCTCGCCGAGTCGCTCGAGAGAAGTCGCGCCTTTTTCGAGGGGTGCGTCAGCACGCGCAACCCGCCGCAGGTCCACGCCCGCATCGACGCCCTCACCGAGAAAGCGGAAGCCTCCGGCGTTTGGGGCGTCGTCGAGTACATGGCCACGGCGAAGGACAAGGCGAGCGCGGGCGACTGGACCTTCTTCAAACGCTGTTCCGAGGATCTCGCCTACGCCCGCGAGCTCATTCTCCTCCACCTCGACCCCAAGCGCCTCGTCGCCGGCGCGATGAGCGAGGAGGAGAAAGAGGTTCAACGCGAGTCCGAGGCCCGTGCCCTCTGGATGCACGCCGACGTCGACAAGAGCGGCCCCATGATCTCCGGCGAAGAAGTGCTCCTCCAAGCCGAGGCGCTCCCGGCGTGCCCGACGATCGATTCCGTGGCCGCCGCCTTCCAGATGACGGCCGACCGCACCACGACCAATCTCACCCAGATCAACGATCTCGTCGCCAAGGACCCCGCGCTCATCACCCAGGTGCTCATCGCGGCCAACCACCTCGATCACGACGAGATGACCATCATCGACGACCCACGCACCGCCGTGGGCCTGCTCGGCAATCTCAAGCTCACCGCCATCGCCAAGACCTTGCCCACCATCCCGGCGCGCCACATGCACGTGCCGCCGATCACCTGGGTGCATTTCTGGATGTTCCAGATGGGGGTCGCCCGCCTCGCCCAGTTCACCGCGCGTTACCTCGAATTCGAGCTGCTCGTCGGCCGGGCGTACACCGCCGGGCTTCTCCAGGACATCGGCAAGCTGCTTCTGCTGAAGCTCTTTCCCTTCGGCTTCCCCGCGATGGTCAACTACGCCCGCGAGCACAAGGTCCCGCTCCACGAAGCCGAGACGAAGTTCATCGGCTGCACCACCCGCGAACTCGGCGAACGCTTCGCCACCAAGCACGGCCTTCCGCCGGCCCTCTGCCGCGTCATCCGCTGGACCGAAGCTCCGCAGAACGCCGGCGATGATAGCGAACTGGTCGGCGTCGTCTCCCTCGCCCGCGATCTCTGCCTGCACAACCATGTCGGTTTCTCCGGCGACACCCCGAAGGACACCGCGCCCCCGCTCGAGGATACGCTCGCTTGGCAGGTGCTCCGCACGCGGGTCTTCCCCAGTTTCAACCTGAAGAAATTCGAGTCCGAGGCCCACGCGCTCTGCCTTGAGCTCAAGCAGTCCCTCGCCGGCAAACAGCAGCAGAGCTGAGCAGCCCAAGCCCCGGTCGAGCGCCGGACGTCGAATACCGTGCGTCAAACCGCCGATGGCGGGCGTTCCTGCAAATTGGCCTTCGGGTCCGTACCCTCGACCCTCGGCTCTCGTCACTCGACCGATCGGCCACCGCTCACACCGCGCCTAGCGCCGCCTCGAACTCCGCCGGCAATTCCGCCCGAGCCCCGAAGCTCCACTCGCGGCCCTTCCACGCGTAGCGCACCTGCGTCTCCAAAGAATGGAGAAACAGCCGCTTCGTCCGCGCGACCTTGGCGAACTCGCGGTTCTTCCGGAAATCCCCATAGGTCTGGTCGCCCACGATTGGCAACTGCCGCCGCGCGCACTGGACCCGCAACTGGTGGGTTCGGCCCGTCCGTGGCTTCAGCTCAACCAACGCCAGCGGTTGCGCCCCCTGGGCCGCACGCAGCAGCCGAAATTCGCTCTCCGCCGGGATGTGTCCGCCGGCCGTGGACGAGCGCACGACCCCGCCCTTGCGTTCGACGGCGAGCCGGTCGCGCCACACCTCGCGCGGTGCCCGCGGCCGGCCGAACACCAGCGCCACGTAGGTCTTCGCGATCGCCTTGCGCTGAAACTGCGCCTTCACATCGGCCGCGAGTTTCCCGTCGGCCGCCACGAGGATCACACCCGAGGTGGCCGAATCGAGCCGGTTGAGCAGCCACAACCGCCGCTCCGCGCCGCTCGCCGCATCGGTCCATACGAAGCACTCGGCCTCGAGATCGTAGTCTGCGTCGAGCAGCGCCCGCCCCCGGTCCTGCCCGCGCTCGTTCGGATGCGAGAGCACGCCCGCCGGCTTCGCGAGTGCGCCCAGCCCGTTGGCATCGTGGCCGAGCAACTCCACCCCGGCGACGAGGGGAAGGTTGTTCCAGAATGTTGTGGCGGCACTCACCAGAAATAGAAGGAGAAGACGACTTCCTCCTCGTTGCCGAACATCGCGATCATGTCCTGCGTCCAAGGACGATACGGTGCCCGCGCTCGGATCGAGTCCAGGCAAGTCAGCGTCGCCAGCCGCCCGGCGGAGTTCTCGCCTTCAACATCGAGGATGCGGATCTCCCCCTTCGTATTGACCATGAAGCGAATCGTCACCCGCGACCGCGACGGCGGGCGGGTGGTCATCTCCTCGGCGAGCTTTTGGAACTGACCGTCGATCGTGCCGATGAACTCGTCCCACCAAACCCCCGCCTCGCTCAACCGCGAACTCACCGCCGGCACGCCCACGTTGGAGGCCGACAGCGGCTGGTTCGCCAGCACCGACGGACGGACGTTCTGCAGCTTCGGCCGCGGACGCGGCGCCGGCCGCCCCGGCGCACCGGGTACTCCGCCTCCGCTCACCGCCAGCATCTGCTGGGAACCTTCCCCCTCGTCCTTGCCGGTCTGCGACTTCTCATCGTCGGCCTTGCCGTCGTTCTTGCGACCGATGTTGGTCCCGAGACCTTCCGGATTTTCTCCGAGGATCTTCTCGAATCCGGGCAGCGGCTCGGAGGCCTTGGGCTGGTTCGGGCTGCCCACCACCACAGCGGTCATGCCCGCGCCGTTCTGCCCATCCGCACCGGGTTGCGGCGTCGGTTCGGCCGGCGGCTGACGCACTCCGGTCACGACCGTCGTCGAGGTATCAGCCTCGCCCGTGGTCTTCGCGCGATCGGAGTTGTCCCGCCCCGGTTCCGGTTGGGCGGCCTGCTGGTTGCGCGCGCCAAAGTTGTCCGTCGCGCCCGGATCGTTCTCCGGCGCGTCCGGATTCACCTCGACGAAACGTTTCGGCTGCGGCGGCGGCTGGTCGTCGGCGAGGAGGAAAGTCAGTTCCTGCTTCTCGTATTTCTCCCGCATCGTCGCGATATCGTCGGGCGGCAATTCTGCGCCTCCGAACGGAATCCGCATCGCGCCGAAATACGCGAGGACGTGAAACACCACCGTGCCGACCAGCCCGATGATGAGCGGCAAGCGCTCCGCGCGGGATTGGTCGCGGCGCCAGCGTTCGATGGCGAGCTCTTCCGGGCTCCGTGGCGGGAGGATTTCCATGGCGTGCGGGTCAGAGAGTCGGGGTCAGACCCGCGCGAGCGAGCAGTTGTTTCGTCTCATCGGCAGGCAAGCCGACGATGTTGGTCAACGAACCGGTGTAGCGCTCCACAATCAGTTCGCCGCCGTCCTGAATCCCGTACGCACCAGCCTTGTCGAGCGGGTTGCAGCCGGCGAAGTAGCGGTCGATCAGCGCGTCGCTCAACACGCGGAACGTCACCCGACTCTCAACCCCGATCTCGGCGTTGCAGTGCCGCGAACGCACAACCACCGCGGTGAACACCGAGTGCGTCTTCCCGGCGAGCCGCTGCAGCATCGCCCGCGCATCGGCGAGGGTCGCCGGCTTGTGGAAAACGTCGCCGTCGAGAAACACGGTGGTGTCGGCGCCGAGCACGATCGCATCGCGATGCCGCGCTGCGACCCAGTCGGCCTTGAGCGCGGCGTTGTGCGTCACCATCTCGCGCGGCGTCTCCGTCGCCGCCGGCTCGTGCTCCTCCACCGCCGCCGGCACCACCGCGAACACAAAACCGAGGCGCGCGAGGATATCGCGGCGACGCGGCGAGGCGGAGGCGAGGATGAGCGACTGGTGCATGCAGCGGTTCAGACGGTGGCGAAGCGCGGCACGTTACAGGCCGCCGCCACCGCCGCGCCAGCGCTTTTCCGCGCCGGCCATAGCACCGGCCCGCCGCACGATCGAGGACGGCCAAGGCCACTGAACCGTGCCCGACCGCGAGGCACTTCTGCGTCTTCACCCCGAGTGGACCGCGCGACGCCCGGCGGTGCGTCGGCCGGAGTGCCCGATTTTCCGGTCTTGGTTCCCTGCGCTTCCTTCTGTGAAATGCCGCCCGAGATGAAAATCGGTCTCGCGCAGCTCAACACCACCGTCGGCGACCTCGACGGCAACCGCCGCCGCATCCTCGACGCCTACCGCGAGCTCGTCGCCCGCGGCGCCGAACTGGTCGTCACCCCGGAGATGGTCGTCACCGGCTACCCGCCGCGCGACCTGCTGCTCCGCCGGCGTTTCGACGAGGACTCCGCCGCCGCGCTCGCCGCGCTCGCCGCCGAAGTCGGCGCGGTGCCCCTGCTCGTCGGCTGCATCGAGACCAACCGAACCGGCGAGGGCCGCCCCTGTTTCAACGCCGCCGCCTTCTGTCACCGCGGCCGCGTGGCCGGCATTGCACACAAGTGCCTGCTGCCCACCTACGACGTGTTCGACGAAGACCGCTACTTCGAGCCCGCCCACCAGCCCACCGTGCTCGAGTTCTCCGGGCTCCGCCTCGGCATCACCATCTGCGAGGACATCTGGACGCACCCGTCGGTCGCCACCCGCCGGCTCTACCGCGGCGAAAACCCGGTCGCGCAGCTCGCCGCCCAGAACTGCGACCTCATGCTGAACCTCTCCGCCAGCCCCTGGCACAACGGCAAAGGCGATGTCCGCGCGCGGCTCGTCACCGAATCCGCCCGCGCCCTCGGCTGCCCGGTCGTCTACTGCAACGCCGTCGGCGGCAACGACGAGCTGATCTTCGACGGCCGCAGCCTCGTTGCCGACGCCGCCGGCCAGATCATCGCCGGCCTGCCCGCCTTCCGCGAAGCCTGCGAAATCGTCGAAGTCCCCGTCGGCCGTTCCGTCCCGAGCGCCCCGCCCGCCGCGCCGCGCCTCGACCCGACTTTCGCCCAGCACGAGATGAAGGACATCTTCGAGGCGCTCGTCCTCGGGCTGCGCGACTACGCCTTCAAGAGCGGTTTCAAACGCGCGCTCGTCGCGCTGAGCGGCGGCATCGACTCGGCCGTGGTCGCCGTGCTCGCCGCCGCCGCCTTCGGCCCGGAGAACGTCACCGGCGTGAGCCTGCCCTCCGCCATCTCCAGCCAGCACTCGCGCGACGACGCCCGCGTCCTCGCCGCCAATCTCCGGATACCGTTCCACACCATCGCCATCGCCGAGACCGTGGCCGCCGCCGAGACCGCGCTCGGCCCGCTCTTCGCCGGCCGGTCGCGCGATGTCGCCGAGGAGAACATCCAGGCGCGCACCCGCGGCGTGCTCATGATGGCGCTCTCCAACAAGTTCAACGCCCTGCTGCTCACCACGGGCAACAAGAGCGAGGTCGCCGTCGGCTACTGCACGCTCTACGGCGACATGTGCGGCGGCCTCGCCGTGATCTCCGACCTGTTCAAGATGCAGGTCTACGCCCTCTCCCGCTGGATCAACGCCGAGTACAGCCGCACACTCGGCGTGCCCGCCGGCGTGATTCCGCTCTCGACCATCGAGAAGCCGCCCTCGGCCGAGCTCCGGCCCGACCAGAAGGACCAGGACTCGCTCCCGCCCTACGATCTGCTCGACCAGCTGCTGCACGGCTACGTCGAGGAGGGCCTTTCGCGCCGCGACCTGATCGCCCGCGGTTTCGCCCCCGAGACCGTCAACGACATCTGCCGCAAGGTCGACCTCAACGAGTACAAGCGGAAGCAGGCCGCCCCCGGCCTGAAGATCACCCCGCTCGCCTTCGGCGTCGGCCGCCGCATCCCCATCGTCCAACGCTACGTGAGCTGACGCCGACTCAGTGGTGGAACACAACGGAGGGGTTAACCACTGATGCACACTTATGCACACTGATGATACAACCCAAGAACCCTCCTCGCTCGATCCCATCGGCTATGCCCTGATCGGAGCCTGCTTCGAAGTCTACAACACCCTGGGCAGCGGCTTTCTTGAAGAGGTCTATCAAGAAAGCTTGGAGATCGAGCTCGCCCTCCGCGGAATACCATTTGTCGCAAAACCGCGTCTCAAACTGGCGTACAAGGGTCACACGCTTCGCAAAGAATATGAGGCGGATCTCCTCGTTCAGGACACCATCGTGGTGGAACTGAAGGCGGCAAAGTCCTTTGCGCCAGAACACGAGGCCCAGTTGATCAATTATCTCAAAACCACCGGCAAGCACGTCGGATACCTCGTGAACTTCGGCGCATTCCCCCGGCTCGACTGGCGCCGCCGCGCTGTCTGACATGATGGCTGCTGATCAGTGTGTATAAGTGTGCATCAGTGGTTTCTCTTTCCGCTTCATTCTTTCCGCCCATGCCCGCCTCCCCTATCTCCGACTCCCTCTTCGCCCGCGCCCTCCCACTCATCCCGGGCGGCGTCAATTCGCCCGTCCGCGCCTTCCGCTCCGTCGGCGGCGCCCCGTTCTTCGTGAAGCGCGCCGAGGGCGCGCACCTGATCACCGCCGACGACCGCACGCTCATCGACTTCGTCTGCACCTGGGGCCCGGCCATCCACGGCCACAACCACCCGCGCATCCGCGCCGCCATCGCCACCGCCCTCGATGCCGGCACCAGCTTCGGCACGCCGAATCCCTACGAGGTCGAGATGGCCGAGCTCATCGTGCGCTTCGTGCCCTCGATCCAGAAGGTCCGCATGTGCAACAGCGGCACCGAGGCCACGATGTCCGCCATCCGCCTCGCGCGCGGTTTCACCAAGCGCGACAAGATCATCAAGTTCGCCGGCTGCTACCACGGCCACTCCGACTCCCTCCTCATCAAGGCCGGCTCCGGCGCGCTCACCCACGGCAACCCCGACAGCGCCGGCGTGCCCGCCTCCTTCGCCCGGGAAACCATCGTCCTGCCCTACAATGACCGTGCCGCGCTCGACGCCGCCTTCGCCGCCAACCCCGGCCAGATCGCCGGCGTGATCATCGAGCCGTACTGCGGCAACGTCGGCTTCATCATGCCCGATGCCGGTTATCTCGCCTACCTGCGCGAGATCACGGCGAAACACGGCGCGCTTCTCATCTTCGACGAAGTCATGACCGGTTTCCGGCTCGCCCAGGGCGGTGTTCAGGAACTGGAGAACAGCACCCCCGACCTCACCTGCCTCGGCAAGATCATCGGCGGCGGGCTGCCCGTGGGCGCGTTCGGCGGCCGCGCCGTTATCATGGACCACCTCGCCCCGCACGGCCCGGTGTACCAAGCCGGCACGCTCAGCGGCAACCCGCTCGCCATGGCCGCCGGTATCGCCGCGCTCCGTCTGCTCAAGGAGGAGAACCCGTACGCCCGCCTCGACGCCCTCGGCCGCCAGCTCCGCGACGCCGTGCTCGCCGCCGCCCGCGCCAAGGGCCTGGCCCTGCAGGTGCCGCAACGCGGCTCGATGTTCAGCATCTTCTTCACCGCCACTCCGGTACGCGACTACGCCACCGCCCTCGGCGGCGACGCGGTGCTCTTCAAGAGGTTCTTCCACACCTGCCTCGACCACGGCGTCTATCTCGCGCCCAGCCCCTACGAGGCCGCGTTCCTCAGCACCGCCCACGCCGGCTCCGACCTCGACCGCGCCTGCGAAGTCATGACTTCCGCCATCGCCGCCCTCTAATGCCGCCCCTCGGGCAAACCGTCCGCGCCCTCGCGCTGCTCGTCGCACTGTCTGCCGTCGTGTGGTCGCTCCACGCCGAGCCCATCAGCGCAGCCGCCCGTGCCCAGGTCGGCGTGACAACCACCTACGATCCCGCCTACCGCACACTCGCCTATCCCGGTGGCGACGTGCCCACCTCGACCGGTGTCTGCTGCGATGTCGTCATCCGCGCGCTGCGCACCGCCCATGGTTTCGATCTCCAGCGGGCGGTCCACGAGGACATGGCCGGAAACTTCGCCGCCTACCCCAGAAAATGGGGACTGAAGAAGCCCGACACCAACATCGACCACCAGCGCGTGCCCAATCTCCAGACCTATTTCACCCGCCGCGGCTGGTCGCTCGCCGTGGGCCGCACCGCTGCCGCCTTCCGCACCGGCGACATCGTCACCTGGGACCTCGGCAAGGGCCTCGTCCACATCGGCGTCGTCTCCGATCGCCAGTCGCGCGCCGGTACGCCACTCGTGATCCACAACATCGGCCGCGGCGCGCAGGAGGAGGACGTCCTCTTCGCGTGGACCATCACCGGCCACTACCGGCCAGCGTTCGCTGCGGAGGCGCCCTCGGGCACGCGCGGGATCCGCACCGCGCCCACCATCGCGAACTAGCCACCCGGCGCACATGCCCGCCCAGCCCGACCTCCTTTGGATCGTCACCACGCAATGGCGTGGGCAGGCCTGCGGCTTCGCCGGCGACCTCGACGCGCGCACGCCCCACCTCGACGCTTTCGCCCGCGACTCCGTCGTTTTCGAGCAGGCGGTCAGCAACCACCCCTTCGGTCCCTTCGCCCGCGCCCTTCTGCTCACCGGTCGTCTGTGCCCGGATAACGGTGTCACCGATTACTGGGACCCGCTGCCGCGCTCTGCCGAGACCATCGCGCGCCGCCTCACCGCCGCCGGCTACGCCACCGCGTTCTTCGGCAAATGGCACCTCGCGCCCCGCGACCGCACCGCACCGGTCGTCGGCGAGACGCACGCCCGCCAGCTTGTCGCGCCCGAGGACCGCGGCGGCTTCGGCTTCTGGGAAGGCTTCGAGGGCGGATTCCTCCTCAACGATCCCTGGCTCCACGGGACCCGCCTCCCCGCGCCGACTCAGTTTCCCGGCTACCAGGCCGACATCGTCTGCGACCGCGCCGCCGCATGGTTGCAAGGCCCGAAGCCAGCAACCGTCCACCGGCCACGGTTCACCGTCGTCAGCCTCGAGGCACCGCACCCGCCCTACGCCGCCGCCACGCCGCCGGACATCCGGCCCCGCGACCCTGCATCGCTCAAGCTCGCGCCCAACGTCCCGCGCGGCGACGAAATCGAAGCCACGGCCCGCCGAGAGCTCGCGGGCTACCACCGCCACATCGAGGCGACCGATCGCGCGCTCGGACGCCTGCTCGCCACCGTCGACCTCGCCACAACCGCAGTCTTCGTCACCTCGGCACACGGTGACATGCACGGCGCGCACGGACTCTTCCGCAAAGGCTGGCCCTTCGAGGAGTCGATCCGCGTGCCCCTGGTCGCGCATTGGCCCGGCGCGGCACCGCAGCGCATCCATACTCCGGCCTCTCTCGCGGATCTTCCCGCCACCAGCCTCGCGCTGGCCGGTGCCGCCATCCCGCCCGACTGGCTCGGCACCGATCTCCGCACGATCCCGCCCGACACCGAACGCGAGATCCCGCTCTCCATGCCCTCTGCGCCGCCTTTCGACAAGCAGTGCCCGCACCCTTGGCACGGCGTGCGCAGCCGCGAGCAACTCCACGTCTTCCATCCCGACGGCCGACCCTGGCTGCGCTTCAACCTGCGCACCGATCCGGCCCAACTGCGGAACTTGGCGGACTGACGGCGAAGCCAGCGGGGCCTGCCGCCGCCTACCCTCACAGCAAAGACGCCCGGACTCGGGCGAGTCCGGGCGTCGTCAGAATGTGGTATTGCTGGCGCCTACTCGGCCGCCATGAACCGCTCGATCAGCACCTCGGTCTCGGGCGCCTGCCAGTCGCCCTTCACCTGCCAGTGGCGGAGCTTGGTCTTGTCGAGCCCGGCCACCTTGCCGGGCTTTTCCACGAGGTCCGGCTTGTCGAGCGGGAGCCGGAACAAGAGCGACCGGCCCACCGGCTTCCCGGCCAAGGGCAGCGTCCACCTCGCCTCCGTCTCGTCACTGTCGACCAGGATGATCTGCATGCTCTGCGCCCGGTTGCGGTTGCCGATCACGATGGAGACCTCGAAGAAGTTGAACTCGGCCAGCTTCATCCGCTCGTCGCCACCGAAGTTCCCCTTGCTCGGAACGAAGTTCACGAGCAGGCCGCGCTTGTTGAGAAACAGAATCTTGTCCTTCCAGTCACCGGAGGACCAGCTGTACTTTCGGACGGGCTTCTCCTGAACGCCGTCGCGCTCGACTTCCTGGACAGTGAAGTCGATCAGGACCTTGCGCTTCACCTCCTTGTTCTCAGCAGACGCGGGAAGCACAGCGCAACACGCGAAGGCCAACGCCAGAATACTCGTGGAATAGGTCGGGAATTTCATGGGGTGGGTGGGTGTCAGAATCATA
This sequence comes from Verrucomicrobiota bacterium, assembly GCA_023446865.1. Taxonomy (GTDB): domain Bacteria; phylum Verrucomicrobiota; class Verrucomicrobiia; order Opitutales; family Opitutaceae; genus CAJCBL01. Next base: position 24,023 of record JAEXPL010000406.1, read on the forward strand.
GCCGTGTCGCCCATTCTGTCACGTCCGGATGTCGGCGACCGCGCTGTGCAGGCGCCCCCTTTCCACCCCGACGTTTCGTTCCGCGCCCTGAATGTTACGGCCCGGTGAACTCTGCGCGGCAGCCGCGGTCCCATGCCGCTTTCCGCTTCGCTTTGCCCGTACCCACGCCTACCCTCCGCGCCTCGCCATGCCTCGCGCCCGCAAATCCTCCAAGACGCCCAAGCCGTCGAAAACGCCGCCCGCCCCGCCCGCGCGGGCCCCGTTCTTCAACCGCGAGCTGAGCTGGCTGGCCTTCAATCGCCGCGTCCTCGAGCAGGCGTCCAACGAGCGCAATCCCCTCCTCGAACGCCTCAAGTTCCTCGCCATCGTCTCCTCCAACCTCGACGAGTTCTTCGAGATCCGCGTCGCCGGCCTTATCCAGCAGGTCGATTCCGACATCCTCGAGCCCTCGCTCGACGGCCTCGGCGCCCGCGAACAGCTCCGCCGCATCCATCTGGTCGTGGCATCCCAAGTCGAGGCGCAATACCGTTGCTGGCACCGGCACCTCGTGCCCGCCCTCCGCCGCGAGCACATCGTCTTCAAGACCGCCACCGAGCTCACCCGCACAGAGCTCGCCTGGGTCCGCGCCTATTTCCGCGACCAGATCTACCCCGTTCTCACCCCGCTCGCCGTCGACGCCTCGCACCCCTTTCCCCAGCTCGGCAACAAGTCGCTCAATATCGTCGTCACCGTCGACAATCCCGCCACGCCCGAGGCCGAAGGCTTCCTCGCTGTCCTCCCCGTCCCGCGTATCCTGCCCCGCGTCGAGCGCATCCTCCCCGACGCCCGCGGCCCGCAGCGCTACCTGTTCCTCACCGAGATCATCAAGCTCTGCGCCGACCAGCTCTTCTCCGGCTACCGCATCACCGGCGCCTACGCCTTCCGCGTCACCCGCAACAGCGACCTCTACATCGACGAGGAGGAAGCCGAGAACCTCCTCAAGCGCATCGAGGACGAACTGCGCAACCTCCGCCGCGGCGCCGCCGTCCGCCTCGAGATCGAGACCAGCGTCGACGATCGCACCTTCGAACGCCTCACCGACCACCTCGGCCTCGCCCGCGAATACGTCTTCCGCATCAACGGCCCGCTCAACCTCCTCCGCCTTTTCGGCGTCTCCGACCTCATCGACCGGCCCGACCTGAAGTACCCGCCGCTCACGCCCCACCCCGGCCCGCTCGCCCTCTCCGGCGAATCGACCTTCGCCGCCCTCGCCCAACGCGACATCCTCCTCCACCACCCCTACGACTCCTTCGACCCCGTCGTCGCCTTCGTCCAGCAGGCCGCCCGCGACCCGCACGTTTTCGCGATCAAGCAGACCCTGTATCGAACCAGCGGAGACTCGCCTATCGTGCACGCCCTCATCGAGGCGGCGCAGAACGGCAAACAGGTCACCGCGCTCGTCGAGCTCAAGGCCCGCTTCGACGAGGCCAACAACATCCAGTGGGCCCGCCAGCTCGAGGAGGCCGGCGTGCACGTCGTCTACGGCGTCGTCGGCCTGAAGATCCACTGCAAGCTCTGCCTCGTCGTCCGCCACGAGGAGGAGGGCATGCGCCACTACGCACACCTCGGTACCGGCAACTACAACCCGAAGACGGCCCGCATCTACACCGACTTCAGCCTCTTCACCGCCCGCGACGCCCTCACCGCCGAGGTCGCCTACCTCTTCAACGTCCTCACCGGTTTCGTCCGCGAACCACGCTTCCGCCACCTGCTCGTCGCCCCCTACAACCTCCACGAGCAGATCCAGGCCCTCATCCTCAACGAGGCCGACGCCGCCCGCTGCGGCAAACCCTCGCGCATCATCGCCAAGATGAACAGCCTCGTCGACCGCGCCACCATCGAGAGCCTCTACGCCGCCTCCCGCGCCGGCGTGTCGATCGACCTCATCGTCCGCGGCGTCTGCTGCCTTGTCCCCGGCGTTCCCGGCCTCAGCGAGAACATCCGTGTGCGCTCCATCGTCGGCCGCTTTCTCGAGCACGCCCGCGTCTTCTACTTCGAGAACCACGGCGGCGAACCCCGCGTCCTGCTCGGCAGTGCCGACTGGATGCCCCGCAACTTCTTCCGCCGTGTCGAGGTCGTCTTCCCCCTCGCCGACCACGCCCTCCGCCAGCGTGTCCTGCAGGAGGTTCTCCAGATCCAACTCCAAGATACCGAGAACGCCCGCGAGCTTCACACTGACGGCGAGTACGCCCCCGTCGCACGCGGCCCCGCCCAGCCCGCTCTCGCCTCGCAGGACCATTTCCTCGCCGACGCCTCCCGCCGCCTCCTCCGCAACGACGGCGAAGGCTGAGTTTCGCTCCGCCCGTTCTCCGGGCACCGGCGCAGCGCTCGCGCATTTGCTTCACGCCGGCGGGTGGACCCCGCTTGCCCCAAGCGGGTCGAGGACGCCGCCCACGGCCGGCCGGAGCAACCATCGCACACCGCCTCCGTCCCGCGGCCCTTTGCTTCCTTCGTTGCCTTCTGTCGCCTCCGGATTCCCGCATCGCGCCATCGGCCATCGCTGGTGTTGACGCCCGTCCTTAACCTCGTACCCGATGGCAAAGCACACGATCAGGCTGCGGAGTATTGATCCCGCCGACGAGACCCGGTAGGGTCCGCCTCGTCACCGTTTGCCCAGCCCGGTTGGGCAAGCCCCCCGCAGGAACCCCGTTTACGCAGGAGACGCCGCGCCCTCGCGCCGCGCCACCCACGATGCCCCGCTCGCGCCACTCGGCCGCCGAGCCGCGGGCCGGCCGAACGCCGGTCCCGGGTCGATCGCTTGTTCGCGCCCGCCTCGCGCCGTTCCTCTTCGTCGTTCTCTGGCTCACCACTGCGCTCCGCGCCGAGGTGCTGAGCTATCGCGGCACGCTCTCCCTTGAGTGGGGCCGCGTGGAGTTCGTTGAAAACGGCACTCCTGTCTCCGAGGACTCCTGGTTCACGCTCACCCCGCCCACCTTCGCCGACTCCGCGCTGCCGGCCCCCTTGGCAACGCAACTTCGCGAATGCTTCGAGGTCGCCGCGGCCACCGCCCACGGCGCCAAGGTCTGGCGTATCCACCCCAACCTCAGTTCCGACCTCCGAACCCGCGCTCTCGCGATGGGCTGCGTGCAGGCCGGCGGCGTCGAACTTGCCCTCACGAACTCGCCGCCCGCGCCCGAGCCCCCCAACGCGGGCGCCACCATGGAGTGGCCGTTTCGCCTCCGCTGCGAACCCGTCACTATCCCGCCGCTTCAAACTCAACCTCCGCTCGAACTCATCCTCCTCATCGACGAAATCCCCGCCGGCGAGGCGTGGGAGATTCCGCTCGCGACCGCCATCGCCGTCGCCGCAACCGACACCGGCTCAATCCTCGCCACCGCGGAACTGGAGCGGGTGCGGAGTTGCGCCAAGTGGGCGCGCCTCTTCCTCGTCGCCCGCGCGACGCTTCACGAAGGCGGCCCCGCGCCCACGATCAGAGCCACGCCGTCACCGGAACACTTCGCCCGCCCGCTCGCCTACGGGCTGCGCGTGCTGCTCGCCGCCGCCGAGGCGCTCGGCCCGGACCGCGCCTTCACGGATGACCACGGCACCGCTCTCCGCCGCGCCATCGAACCCGGCGGCGCTGCCGCGTTTGCGGGCAGCCACCGTTGGTTTCCGGAACCGGATCTTTCGCGCAACGAACTCTGTGTCACTGCGGCGGAGACAGACACCGCGCCAACCGAACTCGTCCGCGTCAGCCATCCCACCACGGGCGCCGCTTTCACCGTCGCCCGCGTGCTGCCGCGCGACGAATGGGTGGTCCGCATCGGCCCGTTCCGCCGCATCGCGGCGCCGACCGCGCACGTCGCCTTCGTCGCCGGCAAGGCGCAAACGCACCCGGTGGCGGAACTCCCGACAGTCCTCGCCGATCGCCCCGACGAACTCCGACGCTACGAGACCGCCATCGCCGCGCTCGACCAGCAACTCGCCGCCGCCGTCGCGGCCGGAGCCACCGCTGAGTTTTTCTGGCTCCCCACCGTCGCACGTCAGCACGCCGAGTCGGTGCGCGCGATCGAGCGGCTCCGTTTCGTCGCCAACACCACCGCCACGTTCCGCGACAACCGGATCGAGTACGCCGCCACCTTCGCGCCCGCCCCGGTCAGCGCCAAGCTCGGTGCCACCTACAACCCCGAGCACCAACTCGGCGCCAACGCCGAGGCCTCCTGGTCCGGTCTCCTCCGCGCCGGCGATACGTTCACGCTCACCGCCACCGTCGCGAACCACGCGGCCGATGGCTCGCTCCGCTACGCGCTGCCGCTCGGCCGCAGCGACGACCGCAAGACCACGCACGCGTTCGAACTCGCCGCCGAAGCAGGCCAGGACGACCGCTTTCGCCTCGGCGGACTGAGTGCTGAGCCCTTTCACCACCGCGTCGAGTCCGCCGCGCTCGAGCACGTTCTCACGCGCCAGTTTCCCCACTGGGCGCTCACCCTGCGGCACGCCGTGATCGTCGAGTCGCACCGCCTCACCGCGCCGGGCTCCGCCGCGCCTTTGCGCGAGCACGGCCTGGTCCTTCGACAGAAACAGGAATGGCGCCGACGCCCCGCCACCGCGCGGGATGGTCCCGTTGTCTGGGACCACACCGTGCACACGACGATCGAATACGGCCCGCGCTCCGGCTGGGACCGCGCCTTTGGTCGCTTTGATCTCGGCGCCACGACCACCGTCGCTTTCGGCGGCGCCAACCGCGACGCGATGTACGTCCGCCTGCTTGCATCCACCGGCTGCGCCACCGGCACGCCACCGGCCGCGCTCGCCTTCCGTTGCGGCGACGCCGATCGTTTCTTCGGTCTCGAGCCGGGCGAGTTCAGCGGCCGCTCCTACGTGCACAGCCGCCTCGAGTACGGCTACAGCCTCGCCCGCCCGCTGGGCCGGCTCTTCACGGACTCCGCCGGTGCGCCCGCCATCCCCGAGGCGCTCGCCGGCCTCCACCTCGTCGCCGTCGCCGAAGGCGGCCGCCTCGCCACCGCGCGCGGCTACCACGTGTGGCGCGCCGACGCCGAGTCGCTCTCCTCATTCGGTTTGCTCCTTGAGAAGGCCTCGCCCGACGGCACCGGCCTGCGCCTCGGCTACGCGTGGTCGCCCGAGGGCCGCCGCGACCGCGGCCGCTTCTTCACCTCTCTCCGTTTCAGCTTCTAGTCACCTCAACCTGAACACCTCCAGCCATGGCCACCACGCTCGATGTCACCGCCGACAACCGCCGGCTTCGTTTCTCCGACAACTTCCGCGTCCAGGAAATCGGACCTGACAACACCGTCGCGCAGGAGACGGACTGGGAGAGCCTCTCCGGCGAGAAGGAGAACGAGCTCAGTTTCCGTTTCCCCGGCGAAACCCGCACCAGCCTCGCCGCGAAATACGGCTTCACCGCCCGCAACCAGCTCACCGTCCAGATCGTCGCCCAGCCCGGCGTGCCCGCCGCCTCCGCCGTGTGGACGCTCCCGGGCAAGATCCTCGTCGATGACGTCGAGGATCTCGAATACGCTCTGCTCGACGACGCGGGCGCCCTCACCGGCCGGAAGCTCTTCGTCTACGCCAGGCTCGATTTTCCCGAGGGCTACGCGAAGCTCCGGGTCACTTTCCCCGACGGGTCCGCGGCGTTCATCACCGGCAGCAACCGCGAGCGCAGCCTCGCCGCCAGCGAGTACCAGTCCGGCGGCGACCTCGCCCGCGACCTGCTCGCCTTCCGCGCCGTCACCCGCAACACGGTCGACGGCGAGGACGAGGACATGCCCGCCGACGTGAAGTTCTACGGCCGTTGGGACCTCCACCAGAACGCGCTGGTCTTCGTCACGCGTTACGACAACTCGGCCGCCAACCCTGTCGCCTACCTCGCGCTCGGCGGCCAGATCAAGGGAACCAACTTCGGCCTCGTCCTCGAGCAGGACGGCACCGCCGCGCTCCAGATCGCCGGACGCTACGCATGGAACAAGAACACCCTCGCCTGGGACCTCCAGGTCGGGCACTCGAAATCCGCCGGGCTCGAGGCGCGGCTCGGCGCCGAGGCGAGATTCGTGGGCCAGCGTGGCACCCTCACGCTCAAGGGCGGCGCAACCCTCAAGAAGGGCGCGCAGACCACCGCCCTCACCTTCGACCTCAAACTCACCTACGCCGCAGAGAACCGGAACCTCGTCTTCACGATGACCGGCGACGGCGCCGGTTACCCGGTCCAGCTCAGCGGCGACTTCAAGATCCGCAACGGCAGTGTGACCTTCGCGATCTCCGCGATCGACAAGGACGGAAAGAAAGAGCTCCGCGGCACGGTCGGGTTCGGCACCTACACCCGCAACTCCGAGCTCAAGCTCGCTCTCGAGGCCGTCCTCGGCCGCAACGGCCTCACGCTCAAGGCCAACCTCGAGTTCCGCTTCTTCTGGGGCCCCACCGGCCCGGTCGCCCAGCTCCCGTAGTCCGGTGTCCGGTCCAGCCGCGTACCCACTGGAACGCGGCGAGCGAGGCCGCAGGCCGACCCCACCGGTCACCGGGTGTCGGGCGTAAAGCCCAACCCGCCATCCGAAGGGCCTTCGTTCTCTTCGTTATCTTCTGTCGTCCGGTTTCCGGTCACCGTCTACAGTCCACCGGCAACCGGTAACCGGTCCACCGCTCACAGCGCCCACTGGGGCCATGCCTTGCGCACATAGGCGTGCGCGGCCACGAGCAGGTCGGCGACCAGCGGCCCCGGTTCGCCGAGCCAAAGCGCCGCGATCTCCAGCGCCTCAAAATCCTCCAGCGGCAGCGCCCGCACCCGCGGATCCTGTTTCCCGCCGGGCAGGGCGATGTTGAGGCCGATCCCGCCGCCCGCGGCCACGTAGGCCGTCACCGCCTCGAGCGAACTCGCCTCGACCGCCGTAGGCCAGCGCACGCCCTTCCGCTGCAACCCGCGCCGAAAACGCCGCACCGCACTCTCCGTCTCCGGCAACGCGATCAGCGGCTCCTCCACCTTGCGCTGCCGCCAGAACTCCGTCGCCGTTTTCCACGACGACTTCTTCGGCACCTGCAGGACCAGCGGCACGCGCATCAGCGGAGCGGAGCGCACCCGACGCGGCGGCTTCCGGTCCAGCGGCGTCACCGCCAGGTCGATGCTCCGCTCCAGCAGCCATGTCTCGAGCTCGCCCTGGAAACCCGAGCGCAATGTCACGCGCAGGCGTTTCTCCCGCTTCCGCACCTGCTCGAGCACAGTCGGCAGGTGACACCGCAGCGCCAGCTCCGCCGCCCCGATCCGCAGCACCGGCGTCGCCTGTTCGCACAGCCGCGCCTCGATGCCCGCCAACCCGCCGAAGAACGGCTCGACGAAAGCAAACAGTTCCGCGCCCGCCGCGGTGAGCCTGAAGGGGCTGCGCTCGAACAACCGCGTGCCAACCGCGCGCTCCAACGCCGCCACCTGCCCGCTCACCGCCGGTTGTTGGATACCGTACGGGATCCGCTTCACCGCGCGGCTGATCCCGCCGGCCCGCGCCACGTGGTAGAACAACTCGAGGTGATGGATGTTGAGCACGCCCCCGATCCTGCGCCCTCCGCCCCGCGTCTGGCAACCCCGCCGCGCCCCCATCCTCCGCCGCCCCGCGACCAAATAAGTCCACGAC
>JAEXPL010000446.1 GCA_023446865.1 Verrucomicrobiota bacterium
GCACGTGGACCGCCGTGCTGGCCGACCGCCGCCTGCTGCTCTTCCTCGCGTCGATCTTCCCGATGACGTTCATCTTCATGCAGGGCTCGTCGAGCTTCGCGCTCTACACCGCCGACCTCGGCTTCACCCCGCGCGACTTCGGCCTGCTGCTCGGCGTAAACGGCATCCTGATCGTCACCTGCGAACTCACACTCACCGGCTTCACGCGCCGCTTCGCGCGGGTAAACGTGCTGATGCTCGGCTACACGTTGCTCGGCGTCGGCTACGCGCTCACCGGCTTGGCGAGCCACTTCGCCACGCTCGCTCTCACCGTCGTCGTCTGGACCTGCGGCGAGATGATCAGCGCCCCGGTGCAAAGCGCGGTGCTCGCCAACATGGCCCCGCCGCACCTGCGCGGCCGCTACATGGCCGCCGCCACGCTCATGTGGTCGCTCGCGACGATCGTCGGCCCCTCGCTCGGCAGTTTTCTGTACGGCTGGAGCCCGACCTTCCTCTGGTTCTTCGCCGCCGCCATGGGCCTCGCCAGCGCCGGAGCCGTCCGCTGGTCCCTCGCCGCGAAGCCGCAAACCACCCAATGATGCTCACGCCGGGAATTGGCAGGGGTGGGCCGCGTTGCCCTCAAACCGGTCGCGGGCAAGAGCAGACGCGGACAACGTTTTTCCACAACTGACCACGAGGAGCCGCAGACAGGGTCTGCCGCCCCGCTTGAAGACAATCGGCGCCACCAACAAGCGAATCATGCGATTCCACAAAGCGCGAAGGGTTGGCCAATCGTCTATGCAGCAACCGCCTCATCCGAGAGCGCTGTTCCACGCAAAGAATCTTTCGCACGGATAACGCGTGCTTCCGGTCGCCCGCCTCAGTCCTTCGTCGGTTGAGACTTCGTTTCCGGTCCACCCGGAGCATGTTCAATATGAGTCGTGTTCACCACTCCGTCTCGTTCCGGGCGAACACAGCCCTCAAAATTGGGCTGTCTCTCTGGTTCCGTCTCTGCGTCCGAAAAGACAATCGGTAATTCAACCTGAGCACTGAACGACTTTCCGTCGCGCTGAAAGTATCCGGAGATCGTCACGAATGCTCTCACGTCCGCCCCGAGCATATCACGGAAATCGATGCCCTCCGGCCTCATCAACCTGCAATCGATCAAGGTGTAGCAAGCTTCAGTCCCAATGGACCTCCCATCCGAAATCCAAGCAGACGACAAACGCCTCAGGAGAAAACTGGTGTCGAGCGGATAGAGCACACCACCGCTGAAACCGCTCAACGAAGAACTCGATGACTCCTTCCGGTAGGAAAAACCCAATTCATCAAATCCCTCCACCACGAGAAATACCCCCTCGCCAAGGCTATTGGCGACAGAGATGACAAATCGCCCGGCCATCGGACCTGAGACGGAAACAGGCGCCATCACACGAACCACAAGCGCTCTTTGTGTACCGCCTGGTTCCGTGGATATGACTATCTCGCGCTCGCCGATGGGCGGCACACCTCCGGCCATCAACGGTTCCATCGAGCACAATCCCAGCACTGCAATGACCAAAGAAAACTTAGTGAGTGACATCATTTCTTTCGACCAACGGTAGTCACCAGTGCTGAGTGCCAATTTCGCCGGGGATCAGTCTCTGAAAGAGGACCCTCTAGACAGGCAACTCCTCGGCGTATCCTCAGAACCCAAGAAACACTGCCCCTCTCCACGCCGCGGATGAAAGAGTGATCAACGTTGGGGTTCACAACCGCCAGCGTAGTGCCAGTCGTGGCGCGAGCAAGGGGGTTGTTTCCGAAGGAAATACGCGAAGCAATGACCTTTCGCGTCGCACTACCTCGCTCCCCTCGCCCGCGATCAGCGGGCGCCGATTCAACCGCCCCGGAGGCGATCAGCCGGAGGACACTCTCCAAGGGCCGCCCGTTGGCGGCCCTCATCAGTGGTTCAACTCCTCCGAATCCGATAACCCTGCCGCGTCGCCGCAGCGCGGTGCTCAGCTCAGCCCGACGCGTTGCGGACGGCTTCCAGCTCTTCCCAGCGGGCGAAGCTGGTCGCGATCTCCTGCTCGATGGCCTCGAGGCGCTGTTTCACGACGGGTGCGGAGCCGGGTTCGCGGGCGTAGAAGCCGGGATCGGCGAGCTTCGCGGTGAGCTCGACCTGCTCCGTCTCCAATTCCTCGATCCGCTTGGGCAACGCCTCGAGTTCGCGCAGCTCCTTCTGGGTGATCTTGCGCGGCTTCCCGGCGGGCTTCGGACGCGGCGGCGGCGCAGCCACCACCTTCACGGTCGCGGCGGGCGGCTTCACGCCGCCGCCCTGCGCGACCCAGTCGCTGTAACCACCGATGTACTCCTCGATGCGGCCTTCGCCCTCGAAGACGAGCGTGCTGGTGACGACGTTGTCCAAAAACTCGCGGTCGTGGCTCACGAGGAGCAGCGTGCCCTGGTATTCGACGAGCAGATCCTCGAGCAGGTCGAGCGTCTCGGCGTCGAGGTCGTTGGTCGGCTCGTCGAGCACGAGCACGTTGGCGGGTTTCGTGAAGAGGCGCGCGAGCAGCAGGCGGTTGCGTTCGCCGCCGGAGAGCACGCGGGCGGGCGTGCGGGCGCGGTCGGCGGTGAAGAGAAAATCCTGCAGGTACGTGATGACGTGGCGCTGCCGGCCGTCGATCAGGACGGACTCGTTGCCGTCGGCGATGTTGTCGGCCACGCTGCGGTTGTCGTCGATCTGCGCGCGGAGCTGGTCGTAGTAGACGATCTCGAGGTTGGTGCCGTGCTTGATCGTGCCGGCGGTGGGCGCGAGCTGGCCGAGGAGGAGCTTGATGAGGGTGGTTTTGCCGGCGCCGTTGGGGCCGATGAGGCCGATCTTGTCGCCGCGGAGGATCGTCGTGGAGAGGTCGCGCACGAGCGGGCGTCCGTCGGGGTACGAAAAGGCGAGTTTCTCCGTCTCGATCACCTTCACGCCGGTGCGGCCGGCCTCGGCGAGGCGCATGCTCACGTTGCCCAGGCGGTCGCGGCGGGCGCGACGCTCGGCGCGCATGGCCTGCAACGCCTCGA
>JAEXPL010000476.1 GCA_023446865.1 Verrucomicrobiota bacterium
GGTCCAGGCGGACGGATGCTGCTCCATGTGCCCGACCGGAAGATTCGGGATGAGCGTGTAGGAGGCGCGCGCCTCGGCGACGACCTTGCCCGACTCGAGATCAAGGACGATGGCCTTGGTGCTTTGCGTGCCGCTATCGATGCCAATGAAGAGACTCATGGGTGTTGGGTGGTGTGAAGAGAGGTGATCTGGGTGCCGCACCGGGGGAAGCGGAACCGCGAAGTTTTCGGGTCCGTCCGCGTCGGGCGACAACAAAAAGGCCGCGGGCGAACCCGCGGCCTGGGAAGAGTCGTCGCCGAAAGGCTCAGCGCTTCAGCGAGGCGCAGAACACGCCGAGGCGGCGAACACCCTCGGCAATGATCTTGTCGCCCGTGGCGTAGCTCAGGCGCAGACAGTCGTCGGCACCGAAGGCGACGCCAGGGACAGCAGCGACCTTCTCCTGCTCGAGGAGCTTCGTGCAGAAGTCGCCCGAGGTCAGTCCGAAGGACGAGATGACCGGGAAGAGATAGAACGCGCCTTGGGCGAGGCCGCAGGTGATGCCGGGGATCTTGTTGAGCTCGGCATGGAGGAACTTCCGGCGGCGGTCGAAGGCCTCGAGCATCGGCTTGAGAGCGGCGGCGGCCTTGTCCTTTTCCTTGAGCGCGGCGAGGGCGCCGTACTGGGCGAAGGTGGTCGCGTTCGACGAGGTCTGGCTCTGGATGTCGATCGCGGCCTTCAGCACGTCGGCCGGGCCGACCATGGTGCCGAGGCGCCAGCCGGTCATCGAGTAGCTCTTGCTGAAGCCGGAGACGACGATCGTCGCGGCGGCGGCCTCGGGCGAAAGCGTCGCGGCGCAGAAGTGCTTCTGGCCGTCATAGGTGAGATGCTCGTACATCTCGTCGGACATCAGGTAGAGCCCGTGCTTGAGCACGACGCCCACGAACGCCTCCATCTCGGCCTTGGTGTAAACCGCGCCGGTGGGATTCGAGGGGCTGTTGAGGATGACGAGCTTGGTGCGCGGGGTGATAGCGGCCTCGAGCTGGGCGGCGGTGAGCTTGAAACCATTCTCGGCACCGGCGCTGACGATGACCGGGGTGCCGCCGGCGAGCTTCACCATCTCGGGATAGCTCACCCAGTACGGCGCGGGAACGATGACCTCGTCGCCGGGGCCGACGGTCGCCATGATGGCAAGATAGCAGGAATACTTGCCGCCGGGGCTTACGCAGGTCTGGGCGGGCGTGACCTTCAGACCGTAGTCGTTCGCGTAGCGCTCGGCGATGGCCGCACGCAGCTCGTCAATGCCGGCGGCCGGGGCGTACTTGGTCTTGCCCGCAGCGAGAGCCTTGGCGCAGGCCTCCTTGATGAAATCAGGCGTGTCGAAATCGGGTTCACCGGCGGCGAAGCCACAGACATCGACGCCGGCCGCCTTGAGGGCTTTGGCCTTGGCATCAACAGCCAAGGTCGGCGACGGCGAGATGTTCTTGGCCCAGGGAGAGAGAGTACGACGAGTTTGGGTCATGGCGAAGGCGCAGGTTGGGAGGAGTTCCGGGCGAAGCAAGCACGGGAGGGCTCTCTCCGGAGATTTGTCAACGGCACGCCCCCGCCCCGATCCAAGCCACCCGCCCGGAGAAGCCACCGGACCGGTGGAAAAGAAAAGCCCGCAGGCGTGAACCTGCGGGCTTGGTCAATGGTTGAAGCAGAGCCTTACTTCTTCGCCTTCTTGGCCTTCTTGCCGGCCGGGAGGGCGTCGATCGCCGTGCGGAGGAGCTCGCCGACGCTCACGTCGTGCTTCTTGGCGAGCTTCACCAGACGCTGCTTGGTGTCCATGCGGAGGCGGACCGAGATCTGGCGGTGCGCCTTCACCGGAGCGGAGTAGGAAGCGAAATCGAACGTCTCGATCGCGTGGCGGATCACCTCGCTGTTGGTAGCCATGTCGAGATCGGCGCGGGCCGTCTCGATCTTGGCGAGGAGCTCTTCCTTGAGATCGAACGTGAGGGGGGAACTTTCCTGGGAGGTGGGAGGCATATCAGTATTCGGTTAACGGTGTTGATGTATCGCAGTTGCGGTTGAGACCGTGTAACTTTTCTGAAACGTATCCGACGGCAACTAGTTTTTTTTGTATTCGCACCGCTCCGGCGCGTTCCAGCCCCCGGGCCGGCGGGCGCCGTGGCCGTCAACGGAACGGCTCGACCCGCACTGTAGCACCAAGTTCCGGTGACACCGGCAGGTGGGCGGGCGAGAAGACGATGCGCGGCAACTGCAGGTTCAACGCGGCGCCCTCGAGGTGAAACCGCGTCTTGTTGCGGGTCGCCTCGTCGCGCAGGTCGATCGAGCGCACGATCCACTGGTCCTGGGTGCGCTTGAGGTCCAGCACGCTGATCGTCTTCACCGCCGTCTGGTCGGGGCCGAGTTCCTCCGCCTGGACCAGGGCGAGAAACTGGGTGTCGAGGTAGAAACGCACTCCCGTCAGGGCCGGACGGGCGGCGGCCACCGCGGACGGCGGATAGGCCAGGAAGCGATGCGCCGGACGACCACGCACGCTGACCACCCCCTCGAAGACGCAATCGTCCCAGAACAGGAACGGCATCTGGAGATCGAACGCCGTGAGATCGGTGCCCGCGAGCGGAGTGAACAACTGCTCCGGCCCGACGGCGACGGCCTCGGCCCCGTCGGCGGGCACGGTCCACACCCCCGACTGCGGCCCGTTCTGGACAAGGACCCGGCGCGCCCCGGGCGTACCCGGCGGAAATTCAACCAGCGTCATCGGCCCGATTTCGTTCCGGGTTCCGTACATGCGACCCGAGACGGTCCGCTCCTCACCGCGGCGTGGCATCGCGCGGAGCGTGAAATCCAGCGCGTAGTCGCCGGCCAAGCCCAGCCGGCGAAAATCCGCGAGCAGCCGCCGACCCTCCTCCTGATCCGCCTTGCCGGTGAAGGCATAACGCGGCTCCGGGCGGACACGGCTCTGGGCCGCGGCGAAGGCGGCAAAGAAAAACGCGAGGGCAAGGACCGTACACCGGCCGAGGCACCTCGCGTTCATCGGAAATCGAAGATTCGCTGCTTCAGGGCTGCGCCGCCGGGGCGGGAGCCGGGGTCGGCGCTTCGGGGGCCGGCGTCGCCGGGGCCGTGGAAACCGGGGCACTCGGGAGCGTATCGACGGACTTGTCCTTGTGCTTCGCGATATGGATCTGCCCCAGGTAGGCGCCGAAGGCCAAGACGAAGAAGGCGACCGCGAGAACGATTGTCGAACGTGTGAGCACGTTGCCCGTCTCCGCGCCGAAAGTTGCCTCGGCCATCCCGCCGCCCATCGCCGTGCCCAAGCCGCTGTCGGAACGCGGCTTCTGCACCAGCACAAGCAACCCGAGGAACAGGGAGACGAGAACGAGCAGGAAAGTCAGGACAACGGTCAGGATGTTCATGAAGCGGCCGAGGCAACCGACGGGGCCCGGCTTTGTCAAGGCGGGTCCCGCCCGGCATCACACGTTCACGCCGAGGCGGTCGAGGATGCGCTGGAGGTCGGTGTTGCCCTGGTACTCGATCACGATCTTGCCCTTCTTGGGCGAGTGTTTGAGCGAGACGCGGGCGTTGAAATGCGAAGTGAGCTTCTTCTCGATGTTGGCCACGGTGGCGGACTCCGCCGCCGGGACGACACGGCCGTCCGGCGTGCTGGCGCTGGGGGCAGCCGCCGCGACCCGGCGTCGCTGCACAAGCTGTTCGAGCACGCGGACACTGGTTCCCTCCGCGACCGCACGCCGTGCGAGCAATTGGCGTTCGGCAGGGGTTTCCAAGCCAAGCAGCACTTTCGCGTGCCCGACGCTCAACATCTTCTTGGAAACGTAACCTTGGATCTCGGCGTCGAGCTGGAGCAGGCGCAGGGCGTTGGCGACCGAGGCCCGCGCCTTGCCGACCCGCTCCGCCGCGGATTCCTGGGTGAGGTTGAAGTCGCGAATGAGACTGGCGTAACCGTAGGCCTCCTCCATCGGGTTGAGGTCTTCGCGCTGGAGGTTCTCGATCAGGGCGATCGCCGCCGAGGTCGCATCGTTGGCTGCCACCACGCGAGCCGGGATCGTCTTCGCCTTGAGGTGCTGGTGGGCGCGCCAACGCCGTTCGCCGGCGATCAGCTGGTATTTCTCGCCCACCTTCCGCACCACGATCGGTTGCAGAAGCCCTTCCGCCAAGATGCTCTGGGCCAGCTCGGCCAAGGCTGCCGGATCGATCGCCTTGCGCGGCTGGTGCGGGTTGGGCTCGATTGCCGACACTGGGATCTCGGCGAATCCCTCCGGCTTCGGAAGCGTTGCCGCTGGGAGCGTGGCCGGCGGCACCGGGCCGGCAGGAGCAACCGGCGCTTTTGCTGCGGCGGTTTCGGGCTTTTTTGCCGCGCCCGACGCGATCAATGCGCCGAGACCACGACCGAGGCGGGAGGGGGTTTTCGAAGTCGACATGTCAATTGGTTGGCCGGATTTGGGGCGGAGTGGGCAAAGGGGCGCTTGCGCCGGGGATGAACAGGCTCTGGCCCACGAAGATCTTCGTCGGATCGGCGAGCCGGTTGGCGTTCTGGATGTTCTTCATCGGAACGCCGTACTTCTTCGCAATGATCGAGAGCGTCTCGCCGGTCTGCACGGTGTGCGTCACGCCCTCCTTGGGGAAATCGTCGGCGAACTGCGTGGCGATTGTCGGGCGGGTCGCCTGCCCTTTCGCCACCGCCGCGATGGCCGCGTTGGTCTCCTTGGCGAGCTTAGCGATCTGCTGCGCGACCGTCTGCAGCGTGTCGCGTTTCTGTTCGGCGATCGATGCCTCGGTCGTCTGTCGCAACTGACCGATCGCCTCGTTGACCTGGGCCAGGGTGGCGTAGGCCGCGCGCCCGGACTCGGCTTGGTTGTGGAGCGCGGCGTTTTCGCGTTGGAGCTGGCTTACCGAGCTCTGCAACTCGGCAACGGTCTGCTGGAGGAGGCGGACATCCTCCTGCAAGTTGGCCATCTCGATCGCCCGCGGATCGGCCCGCTGCGCGTTGAGCGTGGACGCGGCGAAGATGCCGACAAGCAGAGCAGTCCCGAGTTTCATGCGCCGCAGCATGCAAAACCATCCGGGTAAAAACAAGCGTGTTGGCTTCGTCATCGTGCAACCCTTCACGGCTACGCCTTGCGGGGGAACGGTTCGCGGGCCACCAGCGGGGGCATCGGGTGCGACGCCAGCACGGTACCCGGCGGCACGGTGAAGCCGCGCAAGAACTCCGCGGCCGGCAGCATCTTCCCACCCGGCCGCTGGAGACGCAGCAGGCGCAGCACGCCGGCGGCCGTGGCCACCGGCAACGCGTCCGGCTCCGGGGCGAGCACCGTTCCCGGCGCGGCTGTGCACGCGGTCGGCGCCGCCTCCGCCAGGCCGAGCTTCACGGGTGTGCCGGCGAGGTCGATCGCGCAGCCCGGCCACGGCATCAACGCGTTGATCCGCCGGGCCAGCTCCGCCGCCGGTCGCGAGAAATCCAACACTCCATCCGCCTTCGCCAGCCGGCGGCAGTAGCTCACCCGCACCTCGTCCTGCTCCGTCGCCGCCAGCCGGCCCGCGACCAACGCCGCGAGGCAACGCGCCGTGAGCGGCGCCGCCGCCAGCCCCAGGGCGGCCTCGATCGTGCCGGTGGTGTCGTGGGCTCCGATGGGGATCCGGGCCGCGTCGACGATCGCGCCCGCGTCGAGCTTCCGCACCACCCGCATGAAGGTGACACCGGTTTCCGGATCACCGCTGGCGATCGCCGCCGTCACGGGCGAGGCGCCGCGGTACCGGGGCAGAAGGGAAGTGTGAAGATTGAATACTCCGAGGCGCGGCGCCGCGAGGAAATCGTCCTTGAGAAGCTGTCCGTACGCCATGACGAGGGCGACGTCGGCCCCGAGCGCCCCCACCCGCGCGACATCCTCCGGTCCGAGGCGCTCCGGTTGGAACACGGGCACCCCCTGGCCCGACGCCCACTCCTTGATCGGGCCAGGCAGCAGCTTCTGGCCGCGCCCGTGCGGGCGATCCGGCTGCGTGAAGACCGCCACGACCTCGGCCACCTCGCGTCCTTCTCCCGCCAGCCAGCCGAGCACGGGCAGAGCGATGGGATCGGATCCTAGAAATACCAGACGAAGCGACATGGGGGCGGAGATTGCGCGTCGCGCCTGCCGCGGCGAGCGCTTTGTGGTCGGCGCCCCGGGCCCGGTTGCAACCGTCCGATCAACCGCGTCCCCCGGAACGGGTCCCGGCACCGTGCGGAGGTGTAACCACGAAGTCGATCTCAGCTGGTCGCACCGCGGGCCGCCGGGCGGCGCGACCGCGTGCCTTCGCCCCGACCCACGCAAGATCCGACCGGCGCCGGGGGCGCGGCGCGCCCTACTCCCGCTTGTCGGTCTTCCTCAGGATCTCCTGCGCGTGGTCCAGCGCGGCGGCGATCTCGCGCCGGGCGGCGTCGAGTTCCAGTTTCTCGCTCACCAGTTTTTCCGGTCCGTAGTTCGGCTCGGGCACGGGCGGCAGTTTCAAGATCTCGCGGGCACGGGCCAACGCCGCCGCGATGTGGGGGCACACGTTGTCACGGCCGATGGCGTCGATAAACCCGGCATTCTCCATCACGGCCAGCGGCTGGGTATGCGGTGCGCTCAGGATGAGATGCTTGCCCTTGGCCTTGAGCTTGTGGTGCAGGTCGACCAAGGCCTGCAGCCCGGTGGCGTCGATCGCGAGGACCTTGCGCATCCGCAAAATCAGGATTTCCGGCTCCATCTTCGCGCGCTTGAGCTCGTCGTCGAGCTTGTCGACCACCCCGAAGAAGAAAGCGCCGAACACCCGGAAGATCAGCACGCCCTTCGGCACCGTGCGCCCGACCAGCGAGTGGTGCGAGCCCTCGGTCTCGCTCGCCTCGTCGACCGCGGTGATCTGCGAGGTCTCAGCCACGCGCTTGACCATGAGCAGGCAGGCGAGCACGACGCCGACCTCCACCGCGAGCGTGAGGTTCGTGAACACCGTGAGACCGAACGTGGCGACGAACACCGCGCTGTCGCTGAACGGCCAGCGATGGAGCCGCAGGAACTGTTTCCAAGAAACCATGCGGTACGCCGCCACCACCAGCACGGCGCTCAGCGTCGCCAACGGCACATGCCGCAGCAGCGGCGCCGCGGCCACCAGCGCCACGAGAAGCAGCACCGAGTGGGTCAGGCCCGAAATCGGGGTGCGCGCACCCGAGCGCACATTCACGACCGAGCGCGCCACCGCGCCGGTCACCGGGATGCAGCCGAAGAGCGGGCCGACGAGATTGGCCACGCCCTGACCGACCAGCTCCTGGTTGGAGTCGTGGCGATCGTCGAGCACGCCGTCGGTCACCACGGCGCACAGCAGCGCCTGCATCGCGACCAACAACGCGATGGTGAACGCCGGCTGGACGAGGTCGCCGAGCTGGCCGAAGTCGATTGCGGGCAGCGCGAAGGCCGGCAGCGCCCCCGAGAAGGCCGGGAACTGCGAACCCACCGTGGCGATGCCGAAGCCGTCGCCGCCGTGGAAGGCCTTCACCCCCTCGAACAACAGCGTCATCACGACCAGACCGACCATCGATCCCGGGAAGATGCGCGCCGCGCGCTGCGGCCACAGCCCCATCAACGCCACCGACGCCACGCCCAGCGCCACCGTGGGCCACTGGATCGTTCCGAGGTTCGCCCACAGCACCTGCAACTTGCCGAGGAACGAGACCGGCATCGCCGCCTGCAGGCCGAGGAAATACTTGATCTGCGTGCTGAGGATGAGGATCGCGATGCCCTTGGTGAACGCCCGGGAGACCGGATACGGGATGAAGCGGATCACCGAGCCCAGCCGCGCCAGCCCCATCACCAGCAGCATCACGCCCGCGAGCATCGTGCACACCAACAAGCCACCCTCGCCGTGGGCGGCGAGCACACTGTAGGTGATCACCGCGAACGCGCCGGTCGGGCCGCCAATCTGCACGCGCGAGCCGCCCAGCGCCGCCACGAGCGCACCGCCGATGATCGCGGTGTAGAGGCCGCGCTCCGGCGTGACGCCCGAGGCGATGGCGAACGCCATCGAGAGCGGCAACGCCATCGTCATCACGTTGAGCCCCGCGAGCAGATCGCGGCGCAGCTGGTCCCTGGTCAGCCCGGCGAACCGGCCGAGCAGGCGTTCACGAAAGAGTTCGACAACGTTCATCGTGCGAAGCTCAGCGTCCCTTCCGCGCACCGAGCGGGCCACCGCAGGCAGGGCTGCGGCCGGCCACGGCCGGGACACACCCGGTCGGAAGCAGGAGGAAACAGAGTCGCGGATGTGATGTTTTCATACCGGTGTGAACCAGCGAAAGCTCGCGAGCAAAAACCCGCGCACGCCCGACCGCGAGCAACTTTCCCGTGCCTCGCGACAAAGCCGCAGCGCACATCACTCAAAAAAGAAGCTTGTCTCCGCGCACACTCATTGACTCCCGCGCGCGCAGTTCCGTAACTTCGTCAGAATTCCCATGGCAACCGCTGGCTCCGACACCACCTCCACTCCCTCCAATCCTCTCGCCGGCCAGATTGTTCGCGACGTCGTCATCCGCCTCGCGGGCAACTCCCAGGACGGCATCCAGGCCATCGGCGGTTTCCTCGCCCGTCTCGCCGGCCGCAGCGATCAGGAGGTGATGACGTTCATGACGATCCCCGCCACCATCTCCGGCGGGCCGTCGATCTTCCAAGTGCGCATGGGCAGCGGCGAGATTCTCTCGCCCGGCGACCGCTCCGACCTCCTCGTCGCCTTCTACCAGCACAGCTACGACGCCCACCGCGCCCAGCTGCGCGACGGCGGCATCCTCCTCTACGATTCCGACCACGTTAAACCCGACGAAAGCGACAAGCGCGTACGCTGCGTCGGCGTGCCGATTACCACCGCCACCGTCGAGGCCGTCGGTGGCAACGCCAAGGACAAGGGCAAGAACATCTACGTCCTCGGCCTGCTCGCCCGCCTCTTCAATCTCAACGTCGAGAAGCTCAAGGGCATCATGCAGGAACGCTTCGGCAAGAAATCCGAAGACGTCCTCCGCAACGCCCTCCAGACCTTCGACGCCGGCTTCGCCTACGATCTCGGCGACGAGCTGCGCACCGCCTTCCAATTCGGCCCCGCCCGCACCGACAAGACCGCCGACGGTCGCCCGATCGTCACCATGGACGGCAACCAGGCGATCGTCATGGGTCTGATCACCGCCGGTGTGCGCTTCGGCGCCGCCTACCCCATCACCCCGGCCTCGAGCATCATGGAGGACCTGCGCGGCGCGCTGCCGAAGTACGGCGGCATGTACGTCCAGTGCGAAGACGAAATCGCCGCCATCGCCACCGCCCTCGGTTTCTCCTACGCCGGCCATGTCGCCGTGACCAACACCTCCGGCCCGGGCATGTCGCTGAAGATGGAAGCCCTCGGCTGGGGCGTCATGGCCGAGATGCCACTCGTGATCGTGAACGTCCAGCGCGGCGGCCCGAGCACCGGTCTGCCGACGATGGTCGAACAAAGCGATCTCCTTCAGGCTGTCGGCGGCACCCACGGTGACGCCCCGCGCATCGTCCTCGCCCCCTACTCCGTCGGTGACTGCTTCTACGCCGCCTACGAGGCCGTCCAGCTGGCCAAGGAATACTCCGTGCCGGTCATCGTCCTCTCCGACCAGGCGCTCTCGACCCGCATCGGCGCCTACCCGGAACCCGATCTCCAGAAGCTCTACGTCAAGCCGGGCCTCGACCTGAAGCCGCACAATGGCGATTACCTCGCCTACTCGCTCGCGCAGCCCACGCACCACCTGCCGCCCGGCACGCCGATGGTCGGCGCGAAGTACCCGCTCGTCACCGGTCTGGAGCACGACGAAGCCGGCCACCCCAACGCCAGCGCGCCCAATCACCAGAAGATGACCGCGCGCCGCCGCGAGAAGATCAAGGCCCTCGCCGCCAAGCTTCCCGTGCCCGAAATCTACGGCGATACCGAGGGCGACCTCCTGCTCGTCGGTTGGGGCTCCACCTTCGGCCAGATCCGCGAGGCGACCAACGCCCTCCGCGCCCAAGGGCGCAAGGTCGGGCACCTCCACATCCGTCATATCAGCCCCCTGCCGCTCGGCCTCGAGCAGATCTTCGCGAAGTTCCGCCAGATCGACGTCGTCGAGATCAACGACGAGAGCCTCTACGGCTTCGGCCAGCTCGCGACGATCCTCCGCGGTCGCTACGCCAACCCCGCCATCCGCAGCATCACCAAGACGGACGGCCTCACCTTCAAGGTGAAGGAGATCGTCGACGGCGTCGCCCGCCTCGACGCCACCCCGGTCGCCCGCTGAGTCGAGAACACGAAACCCGATATTCGAAACCCGAACCTTTCCCGCGCCATGTTCTCCCTCACCTGCCCGACTCCCGCCGAAGCGCCCCTCTGCACCGTCAACAAGGCGAGCCTCAAGGCCGACACGCCCACCTGGTGCCCCGGCTGCGGCGACTTCGCCGTCCTCGGCGCTTTCCAGCGCGTGCTCGAGAAGCTCCAGATCCCCCAGCACCAGCTCGTCACCGTGACCGGCATCGGCTGCTCCTCGCGCCTGCCCTACTTCGTCAACACCCACGGTTGCCACTTCATCCACGGTCGCGCGCTCGCCTTCGCCACCGGCGTCAGCCTCGGTCGCGATGATCTCCATGTCGTCGTCTTCGGCGGCGACGGCGACGGTTTCTCCATCGGTGGCAACCACCTCGACCACACCGCCCGCAAGAACGTCAAGATGACCTACGTCATCATGGACAACTCGGTGTACGGCCTGACCAAGAAACAGACCTCGCCCACCTCCCCCGTTGGCTTCAAGTCGAAGACCGACCCGACCGGTGCGATCGATCCCTCCATCAACCCGATGCGCCGCCTCCTCGGCACCGGTGCGACCTTCGTCGCCCGCGCCTACGTCGGCCAGCTCCAGCATATGTCCGACCTGATCGAGCGCGCCATGAAGCACGACGGCTTCAGCGTGGTCGAGGTCATGACCCATTGCTCCGAGTTCTTCGAGACCGCGTACGACAACATGAACCCGCGCAAGGGCGGCAAGTTCGAGACCATCGACGAGAAGGTCCACGACGTCACCGACCTCAACGCCGCCTTCAAGCTCGCCTCGCTCCCCTCTCCCGGCGTCTTCGGCGTCTACTACGAGGTCAACGAGCCCACCAAGAACGCCCGTGAGGCCAAGCTCATGGCCGAGGCCCAGGAGAAATCCAAGGGCGCCGACGGCCTCACCCTCCTGCAAGCGGCGTTCAACCGCATGAAGTGACCCCGGCGGTCACGCCCGAGAATCCACCCGGCCGCAAGCCCTTGGCTTGCGGCCTTTTTCGTGTCCGCCGCCATCGCGTTCTTCGTCCGGTTCAGCCCCTG
>JAEXPL010000492.1 GCA_023446865.1 Verrucomicrobiota bacterium
GAAGTGCACCGCCTCGTCTGCGCACTCGGCAGCCGGCAGCTCTTTCTCCGCCCGCTCACCCACGTCGGGTTCGATGCCGTCGCACTCTGGGAGCACACGCTCGCCGTCGCCGTGTGCGCCGAGACCCTCGCCCGTCTCGCCCGCGCCGACCGCAGCATCGCCTACCTCGCCGGCATCCTCCACCCGGTCGGCATGGTGGCGCTCGATCGCGCCGCCCAGGCGCGCCACCTGAAGCCCCGTCCTGCCGAGCAGCCGCTGGCGGAATGGGAACAAGCCCAGTTTGGCACCGACAACGCCGCCGTCGCCGCCCGCGTGCTGCGGCAATGGAAATTCCCCAACTCGCTCGCCGCCGTCGTCACCGGGCGCTATCTGCCCGGGGCCGCCGGCGAACAGGTGGCCGGCGCCAGCCTGCTGCACGCCGCGAGCATCCTCGCCGAGAAGATCGGCGCCGCCCTGCCCGGCGAACAAGGTCTGTTCCTTCCTTCGGCCGACCGCCTCACCGCCGCCGGACTGCAGTGGGAAGAATTCGGCGACGCCGAGATCGAGGCCGCGCAGAACCTCCAGCGCACCCGCGCCCTGCTGAATCTGGCCTAGGCCGGATATTTCACACTCCGGGCGTGGAGCTTGGCAGAACCTCGTAGCGGAATTCGTGAGAATTTCGATGTCGACCCCGGACGAAAGCCTTACGGCTTCCGCTACTCGTGAAATAGGCAGGCTAGGCCGCGGCACCCGCCCGCAAAAAAAGGCCCGGGCGTTCGGCCCGGGCCTCGGAAGGAAGCTTCGCTCACTCCTCGGTCTTGCGACTGCGTCCGCCGCTCGAACGACCGCCGCCGGCCTTGCGGGCGGGCTTGGCCTTGGCGTTGAGCCAGAGCTCGTCCTTGGCGTTGCGATTGAACCAGAAGATCTCGCCGGCGTGTTCGGCGAACACCGGCTTGGCGTCCTCGCTCTCCGGCACCTCGAGGCCGGCCTTCACGAGCGACTCGACGAGATCGGCCTGCGACAGCCCGAGGGTGTCGGCCAACGACCCCGGCGTCGCGCTGAACGAGGCGCTGCGCTTGTTCTTCGTGAAATGCGGGCGGATACGGGCGAAGACCGAGTTGTCATCGGCCGCCGGCGCCGCCGGTTCGACGACAGGCTCAGGGGCAGCGGCGGCTTCGGGAGCCGGCTCGGCGGGAGCCGCCGGAGCAGGGGCCTCGGCCGGGGCCGGTTCGGCGACGGGCGCCGGGGCGACGTCGGTCGGAACCGAAGCAGGTTGCGCTGCGGGCGCGCCACCGCGTTCGGCGGCCTCGTCCTCTTCGGCCGTGGTATGGGCTTCGCCGGCCCGCTGCTCGCGGGCGTTGATCCAGATCTGGCCGCCCTGGCCGCGGTTCAGCCAGTAGAGGAAACCGTTCAACTCGAGGAAAACGGGCTTGGCCTGCGGATCCTCGGTCAACTTCAGGCCGAGCTTGGCGAACGCCTCCATCAACTCCGCTTCCTGGTGACGCAGGGCGCGCGACAGGTAGCTCGTGCTCCCGGACCAGCCGCGGCCGCGGCGGTTGCGGCGCATCATCGGGCGCAGTTTCGCGAGCAACGGCTCGCCTTCGGGCAGCGGGGCGGACGAGCCCGGCTCGCGCTGCTGTTGCGGCTGCTGCTGGTGCTGGGCTCGCGGCGGTTGTTCGCGGCGGGACTCGCGGGGCGGCGGGGCGACAGGGGCGCGTTCGGCCGGCGCAGCTTCCGCGCCGATCTCGGCATCCTCGACAGAAACGGGGGCGATGTCCTCGCCGGCGGCGGACTCGGGCTCGACCGCTTCCGCCTGCGGGCGCGGAGCACGCTCGGCGCGGGGCTCCGGCTGCCGAGGCGCCGGCTTGGCAGAGGGCGCCTTCAGGCCGCAGTTGAGCCAGATCTCGCCGCGCTGGTTCTTGTTCAGCCAGTAATATTCCTCGTCGTGCAGGATCGCGACCGGCACGGCCTGCAGATCCTCCGCGAGCGGGAGACCGATCTCGGCCAGTGCCCCGAGCAAGTCATTCTCATCTTGTTCGAGTTTGCGCGCAAGGAACCCAAGCGAGCCGATGTAGCCGGCGCCGCGCTGGCTGCGCTTCATCTGCGGACGAAGCAGATCGAGCAGGTCCTCGCGGTCGGCCTCGGGATCGCTCTCCGCCTCTTCCTTGTCGGCGAGGAACTCGAGTTCCTCCTTGAGCGTCTCGCGCCACGCCTCGCGCTCCTTCGTCTCCTCGGCGGCGGCCTTCTCGGCGCGGGCGGCTTCCTGCGCCGCGGGCATCTCGTCAGGTTTCCAGTCGCGGAGGATGGGGCGGCGCGCCAGCCCCGAGAAAAGCAGGGGGTTGTCAGGCGCGGTGTGCCAGCTGACGATCTCCCACTGTTGCTGTCCCAAATCGTTCAGGTGCTGCTCCAGCGCCGCCATCGTGGCCATGCCGTGCTTGCCGCTGGAGATCACCTTGTATTCCCAGTTTGCCATAAAGTCCGCCGGGTGTAGCCGGCCGGCGAATTCTTGGCCAAACGAAAATGGCCGGGGTGGCGATTATCCTCCGGCCCGCGGCGGCCCGTCACCGCAACCACGCCTCGAGCGCGAGAATCTTCGCGCCCAGGCTGCCCGGTTCAACGTCGGCCGGCTCCCCACCGTTGCGGCCCGGCGCGGGCAGGTTGCGCACGACCGCCATCGCTGTGGTTCGCGCCTCGGCCAACATGGTCGCCATCGGGGCGTGGGCCGGGAGTGCTCGCGCCGGCTCGTACTGGAACTCGATCGGCGCCACGACCTCCGCCCCGAAGTTCCACCGCCGCAACACGAGGCCGGCCACCTGCGCGTGCGACATGCCGATCAGGCGTTGTTCCTGCCGCGACAACGGACTCGAAGGCAACTCCCGCAGCAGAATGCCCGGGTCGCCCACGGTGCGCAGATGGCGGTCGATGAGCACCATGCCGATCGCGTGCAGCAGCCCCGCCGTGTACGCCACGCACTCGTCCAGCCCGCGCGACGGCGCCTGCAGCTCCATTACCAGCGCACAGGCCAGCGACCGCCGCCAGTACTCCGCCGGGCCCATGCCGTAGATGCGCAGCGGCGTGTTGAGGAAACGGCTCATCGCGAAGGCCGCCGTCACCCGGTACGCCTCGCGCAGCCCGAGCAACGCGATCGCCTCGTCCAGGCTCGCGACATCGCGCGCCCGGCCGTAGTACGCGCCGCCCGCCGCATGCATCACCTGCGCCGCCAGCGCCGGGTCGAACCGCACCAGCTCCACGACTTCCTCAACATTGGTCTCGTCGCTCAACAGCAGCATCTGCAGCCGCGGCAGGACCGCCGCCGCGACCGGCAGGTCGCGCAGGTAGGTCTCCAAATCGGCCGGACAGAGCAGCAGCGAGGACATGGCTCCAACATCGCGCGGGCGCGCGGGAAACTAAAGCGGAACGCCCCAGGAAAAATCACCCGGGCGACGCGGCGTTGGTTCCTCAAAATCTGGTGAAGGTGCCATGGCGGTTTCCCTCGCAACCGGGCGCCGGCGAGCCTTCCGGCAGCGCCCGCGGGCCGGAACCCGCCCGGCGAAGGTCCCCATTTCCTCGGCCGGAACCCCCCGGAAATCGCGCCGCCGGCGACGGCTCCGCCCCGCCGCGTCAAGCCGCCGGCGAATATCCACACTTCCTTTACCCTCGCCCTGCTTTCCCGGGGATAATGTCCTTGCGGACGCCCCCCCTTCGGGATTGCCTTCCCGCACTGCCCGGCGGCGCGAAACCGCGGTGCAGTCCGCATCCCATGCATACCCCCTTGGTCAATGGTGCAACCGGAGCCGCGCGGAGCTGCGGCGTTGTGTCAGAAGGAGGAGCCCGGGCTGCCGCCCGGTTGGCCGCGTAGCCGCGCCGGAAGCGTGCGCGGCGTACCGAGGGAACCTTTCACCCCAACCTCTCACCCCGAACCCGAGGAGCTTCCATGAAGGAATACGCACCGCACGAAATCCGGAACTTCGCGATCGTCGGCCATTCCGGCGCCGGCAAGACGATGCTTTGCGAGGCCATGCTGGCCTGCACCGGCGCCATCCCGAAGATCGGCAGCATCGCCGGCAAGAGCACCGTCTCCGACTACCACGTCAGCGAACAGGAGCACCAGATGTCCATGCACGTGACCTGCATGCACACCGAGTGGCTCGGCAAGAAACTCAACCTCCTCGACTGCCCCGGCTACGCCGACTTCGCCACCGATGGCCTCGGCGCCCTGCGCGTGGGCGACTTCGCGCTGCTCGTCGTCCACGGCGCGCACGGCATCCAGGTCGGCACCGACCAGGCGTGGGACTATGCCACCAAGTACGGCCTGCCGAAGATGATCGTCGTCAACGCGCTCGACCGCGAGAACACCAAGTTCGACGAGATCGTGGAGGAGGCCCGCGCCCATTTCGGGCCCAAGGTCTTCCCGTTCAGCCTCCCGCTCAACGCCGGCCCGTACTTCAACCGCCTCCTCGACGTCATGCGCAGCGAGGTCGTCACCTACGCCACCGACGGTTCCGGCAAGTTCAAGGAGGAGGCCGTCTCCGGCCCCCTCGCCGAAAAGGTCCGCGGCCTGCACAAGCAGCTCATCGAGCTCATCGCCGAGAGCGACGACACCCTCATGGGCAAGTTCTTCGACGAGGGCGGCACCCTCACCGAGGACGAGCTCCGCGCCGGTATCCACGCCGCCATCCAGTCGGGCAATCTCGTCCCGCTCTTCGCCGCCTCCGCCGAGAAGGACATCGGCATCGCCCGCCTGCTCGACATCATCGCCAAATACGGCTCCTCCCCCGTCGACCGCGCCAAGGTCGCCGCCCACGACGCCACCGGCGCCGAGGTCGAGGTGATGCTCGACCGCCCCGAGGCCGTCGTGCACGTCTTCAAGACCCTCGCCGAGCAGCACGTGGGCGAGCTCTCGTTCTTCCGCGTCTACTCCGGCACCGTCACCGGCAACATGGAGGTCTACAACGCCTCGCGTAAGGTCAGTGAGCGCCTCGGCCAGCTCCTCGTCGCCAACGGCAAGACCCGCACCCCGGTGCCCAAGCTCGGGGCCGGCGACATCGGCTGCGTGCTCAAGCTCAAGGATACCCACACCGGAAATACACTCTGCTCGCCCGGGCTCGCCGTGCAGCTCGCCAAGGTCGACTATCCCAAGCCGAAGGTCCACGCCGCCATCGTCATGAAGGTCCGCGGCGAGGAGGACAAGCTGGCCACCGGCCTCAACATCCTCCACGAGGAGGACCCCACCTTCGCCCACCGCTACGACGGCGAGATCAAGCAGCACATCCTCTCCGGCCAGGGCGACATGCACCTGCAGGTCGTCGCCGAGCGCCTCAAGCGCCGTTTCAACGTCGGCATCGACTTGGTCGAGCCTCGTATCCCGTACCGCGAGACCATCCGCGCCAAGGCCGAATCCAAGTACCGCCACAAGAAGCAGACCGGCGGCTCCGGCCAGTTCGCCGAAGTCTGGATGCGCATCGAGCCCAAGCCGCGCGACGCCGGCGTCGAGTTCACCGAGTCGCTCGTCGGGCAGAACGTCGACCGCGTCTTCGTCCCCTCCGTCGAGAAGGGCGTGAAGACCGCCTGCACCGAGGGCATCCTCGCCCACTTCCACGTCACCGACGTGAAGATCGAGTTCTACGACGGCAAGATGCACCCCGTGGACTCCAACGACGTGTCCTTCCAGGTGGCCGGCTACTGGGCCTTCAAGGAGGCCTTCGCCGCCGCCCGCCCGTGCCTGCTCGAACCGATCTTCAACGTCGAGGTGCAGGTCCCCGAGGCGTTCATCGGCGCCGTCATGGGCGACATCTCCAGCCGCCGCGGCAAGATCCTCGGCGTCGACAGCGACGGCGCGTTCCAGGTCGTCAAGGCCGTGGTCCCGCAGAAGGAGCTCGCAAAGTACTCCACCGTGCTCCGCGCCCTCACCGGCGGTCGCGCCAACCACACCGAGACCTTCGCCTACTACCAGGAGATGCCGGCCGAATTCGAGAAGGGCGTCGTCGAGGAACGCAAAAAGCAGCACGCCGCCGAGCACAACGGCCACTAGCGCCCCTCATCCACTCGCACCCGAGGGGCACGGCTCGCCGTGCCCCTCGGTCTTTGGTTGCGCCAGTTCGACCTGGACTTGTCCCACGTGGTGAAAACAGCACTATTCGGTCCACGCCATGAGCCGTCATCGATCATCGCTGGCCCGGTGCTCACGAATCCGCGCGGCAGCCGCGCTGGGACTGGCGGTGCTCATTTTCGGCGGAATTCGTTCCTCCGGATCGCCTGAAAAGATCCGCCCGCTCGACGAAGTAATTGTCGCCGTCACCGACCTGACAGACGCGGGCCGCAAGCAGCCGATTCCGTCACCGCAGAATCCGGTATATTTCATCGGCATCAACGCGGGGTTCCTCCGCTACAACGGCATCGCGATGGGAGGCGATCCCCCGCCGGAGGAGAAACAGATGCTGCGTGTCATCACCCAAGTCTTGGCCAACCAAGGCTTCCGCCCCGCCGACACCGACCACCCCGCCACCCAGGTCATTGTTTGCTCGTGGGGCGTGATCGGCACACAGGGACGCAACCTGCTCGAGCCCGGCCCTGGGATCCAATTCCTCGGCGGCGAAAGGTTCGGTCTGGTCGGCGAGGACGTTTGCGGAGACCTTCTCCGCCGGGGTTTTCACTCCGGCGCCGCCGACACCGTCTACGAGATGTCGCAGAGCAATCTCTACGGAGTGCTCTTCCGTGCCTATGACCTGCACGCGGCCGAGGCAGGTGAACAGCTCCAGCTTTGGGAAACGCGGCTTGCCTGCTCTTCGCCTGGCAACTCGCTCACCCAAGCGCTGCCCCGCCTCGTCGTCTCCGGCCAGCACGCCATCGGTCGCGAGACGATCGAGCCCATCGTCCAAAATGCAGCCCGCTCCCGCGAAGCCTGGGTCGAGATCGGCGAATCTACTGTCGTCGAGTACCTTGACTGCGCGCCGGCTTCCACGGCGAAGGAGTCCGGGCCGGACTCTTCGCGCCCTGCCGTCCCCTCGCCCGAGCCTACCGCCAAATGAACCGGGAACCCTCGGCCGTCATCCATTTGATCCGAGGCACAACATCTCGCACTTGCTCCGCGGACCTGCCATCCGTCTCGCACACCTTATCGCCCCCATGACCAACATCGGCCCAGCCATCTTCGACCGTGTTTCACGTCACACTCCCGCTTTCGTCGGAGACTGCCGCCGAACCTTGGTCGTTGTGCTGGCAGCCGCGTATTGCCTCAGCGGCTTCTCCGCACCTTCGCCCGCCACCCCGCCACAGAAGATCGCTGCGCTCGACCGAGTCAGCGTCGCCGTCACCGACGTCACCGATGCCGGTCGTGAGCGTCCGATCCCGTCCGCGCAGAGCCCGGTGTATTTCGTCGGGCTCAACGCCGGCTACCGCGTTTTTGCCGGAACACCGTTCGGCAACGACGAACCCCCGCTCGACAAGTCGATGCTCGCCACCATCACCGAGGTGCTCGCCAAGCAGCACTTCCTCGCGGCCGACGCCAAGCATCCCGCCACCCAGATCATCGTCTGCTCCTGGGGCGTCATCGGCTCCGGCGGACTCGGCTTCCTCGGCGGCAAGAAGTTCAACCTCTTCGAGGAACGCACGATCCCCGGCCACATCGACGCCGATGTCTTCGCCCGGCGTTTCCGCGGCGGCGAAGCCGAGACGGTGCTGGGCATGTCCCAGGGCGCCCTCTACGCGATCCTGCTCCGCGCCTACGACCTCACTGAGGCCCTGAAGGGAAACATCGTGCTCCTCTGGGAAACGCGCATCTCCTGCGCCACTCCCGGCACTTCGCTGCAGAAGGCGCTGCCGGGCCTCGTCGTCGCCGGCCAGCACGCCATCGGCCGCGAGACGCCGCAGCCCATCGTCCGCAACGCCGCCCGCACCCCCGACGCCTGGGTGGAGATCGGCGAGTCCAAGGTCATCGAGTACATCGACATCTCCGACCTCGGCCGCGCCAGCGAACCCCCGCCGCC
>JAEXPL010000019.1 GCA_023446865.1 Verrucomicrobiota bacterium
GCGAGGCCGCGCGCGTCAGCTTCGCCGGCTCCACGCTGATGCGACCGTTCGTGCTCGATTTCCCGGGCGACCAACAGGCGCTCGCACAGAACGCCGAGTTCCTGTTCGGCCGCGCACTTCTCGTCGCACCGATCCTCGCTCCCGGCGTCGCCGAATGGCCCGTCTACCTCCCGGAGCATCCGGGCGGCTGGTACGACTTCTGGACCGGTGAACATGCCGCCGGCGGCCGCACGCTCCATGTCGCCACACCGCTGGAGCGCGTGCCGCTCTTCGTCCGAGCCGGCTCCATTCTCCCGCTCGGCCCGGTCGTGCAGCACACCGTCGAACAGCTCGCCGCACCGCTCGAGCTCCGGATCTACCCCGGCGCCGACGCCGCGTTCACCCTCTACGACGACGACGGCGAGACCTACGCCTACGAACACGGCGAGCGCGCCACCTGCGAGCTCACCTGGGACGACGCCACGCGCACGCTCCGGATCGGCGCCCGGCAAGGCTCCTTCCCCGGCATGGCGCCAACTCGTCGCTTCGAAATCCGGCTCTGCGGCGCCGCCCAACCGACACCGAGCCGCACGCTCACCTACGACGGCAGCGCCCAGAAAGTCACGTTCCCCTGAGGCCGCGCCCAACCCACATTTCCATGAAACCCATCCTCCTTCTTCTCGTATTGCCGCTCGCCCTCACCGCCCGGGCCCAGGACGCCGCCGCGCCCCGCAAACTGCCCAGCCCCGAGGATGGCGGCCTCTATGTCGCGCCCCCGACGACCCAGCCCATCTCGCTGCTGCCGGCCCTGCCGGCTCCGGCCGACGAGCAGTTCTACGCCGAGCGCAACGTACCGCACGGTACCGTCGAGGTCGTGAAGTACCGCACCACCGCCGGCGCGGAGAAGCAGATGCACATCTACCTCCCGCCCGACTACGCGACCGCCACCGACCGGCGTTATCCCGTCCTCTACCTCGTCCACGGCGGTGGCGAGAACGACACCCACTGGACCAAGAGCGGTTTCACCCACCGGATCCTCGACAACCTCATCGCCGACGGCAAAGCCCGCCCGATGATCGTCGTGATGCCGAACGCCAGCGGCCTGTTCACCGGCACTCCGGCCAAACTCGGCGAGGACGACGCCTGCTCGCGCGAGTTTCTCCAGGACATCCTGCCGTTCGTCGACACCCGCTATCGCACCCGCCCGAACCGCGAGAGCCGCGCCGTCGCCGGCCTCTCCATGGGCGGCTTCGTCGTCCTCAACACCGGACTCACGCATCTCGATACCTTCGGCGAGCTCTACGTCTTCAGCTCCGGCTACTGGCCGCGCGAGCTGGAGGTGTTCAAAGCCAACATCGAGCCGCTCCTCAGTGACCCGAAGATCAACGAGCGCTTCCACCAGCCCATCTACTTCGGCGTCGGCGAGACCGACATCGCCTACCGCAACAGCATGCGCACCCTCGCCGTCTTCGCCGACCACGGCGTGCGCAATTTCGCCGTCCTCAGCTCCCACGGACACGAGTGGCTGAACTGGCGCCGTTACCTCTGGCAGACCGCCCAGATCATGTTCCCCGAAACCCGCTGACCTTCCCTTCCGACCCTTTGCTTCACCCATGAAAAAACACCTGATCCGGCTCGCAGCCCTGCTGCTCGTCTCCTCGTTCGTCACCGCCGTCGCCACCCGCGCCGCCGATGCCGCCGCCACACCAGCTAAACAGACCTTCGTCCTCGTCCACGGCGCCACCGCCGGTGGCTGGGAGTGGAAACGCACCGGCGAGTTCCTCACCGCCGACGGCCACACCGTGTACCGCGCCACCCTCACCGGCCTCGGCGAGCGCATGCACCTCAACAGCACGGAGGTCAACCTGGAGACCCACATCAATGACGTGGTGAACCTCATCCTCTTCGAGGACCTCCACGATGTCGTGCTCACCGGACACAGCTACGGCGGCATGGTCGTCACCGGCGTGATCGACCGCATCCCCGAGCGCATCAAGCATGTCGTTTACCTCGACGCCGCCGTGCCCGACGACGGCATGTCGATCTGGGACCTGTTCGGTGGCCAAAGCCCCCAGGGGCCCAACTTCGCTGACGGCTTCATGCAGGTGCCCTGGGTCAAGCCCGGCGACAAGCCGCCGCACAGCGTGAAGCAGTCGATCAAGTGCTTCAACATGCCCGTCTCCTACAAGAACCCCGCCGCGCTCGCCCTGCCCGTGACCTACGTCGCGTTCGTCCCGAAGGACAAGTCCGCCGAGGAACGCGCCAAGACCGACAAGAGCTGGCAGCGCGCCGTCGCCCGCGGCTGGACCATCCGCACCTTCCCCGGCGGCCACGTCGCCCAGCAGGAAGATCCCCGCGGCGTCGCCACGCTCATCGAGCAGTCGGTGAACGACACCAACAAGGCGCCCGCCGCCCCCGCACAGAAGTAAACCGCCGTCCGCCATCGCGCCCACCATGCACATACTCTCTCGCCTTGTTCGCGCGCGCCGCTGCACAGCGGTCGCCGCGCTGCTGCTGGTCGGCGCGACGGCGGGCCTTGCTCAGCCGGCTCCCGCGACTCCGCGGGTCAAGAAACCCACCGGCATCGCGATCGTCGGTACACTGCCCGCGCCGGCCCGCCCGTTCCGCGAGCAGGACCTCACCGGCTACGTGATGGTCTACTTCAAGGACCGCACCCATTCCGCCTACCTCGCCGTCAGCCGCGACGGCACCACCTTCACCGACGTCAACGGCGGCGAGCCCGTCTTCGACGGCGAACTCCTCGCCGAGCAGAAGGGCGTGCGCGACCCGCACCTCGCCCGCGGCCCAGACGGCGCCTTCTACCTCGCGATGACCGACCTGCACATCTTCGGGCAGAAGGCCGGCTTCCGCGACACCCCGTGGCAGCGGCCCGAGACGGAGCACGGCTGGGGCAACAACCGCGCCCTCGTCCTCATGAAATCGTGGGACCTGATCCACTGGACCCACGCCATCTTCCGCGTCGACCTCGCGTTCCCGGAACTTGGCGACATCGACTGCGC
>JAEXPL010000025.1 GCA_023446865.1 Verrucomicrobiota bacterium
CGCCAGTCGAATCCGAAGGCCAAGCTCGAGGACATCACCCGCCGCATCGTCGCGCTCGACGAGTCGACCCGTTGCCAGCCCAACAAGGCCAACGTCGCCGTCTACCGCCAGATGCAGGCGCTGCACGCCCAGCTCAGCCAGGCGCTGCGCCCGGTCTTCCCGGTCCAGCGCAAGATCGCCAACGGCTGATCGACCCTCGGCCTGATTTCTTCGCGCCCGAAGGCCTCGCGCCTTCGGGCGCTTTTCTTTGCGCGGTGGCTGTGTCCGACCGGCGGCGACTTACTGCGACAGCCCCGACCGGCGGTGGCGGTGGGGCGACGGCCTTCCGGCGATGCGAAGGCGCCTGCGCGATCGGCGAAGGCTTGGGTTGCTCGCTTCGCGGCGGCTTCGCATAGTGCCGGCACCGTGATCGCCTCCATCGACTTCACGAACTTCAAGGTCCTGCGTTCCGCGCGGATCGAGCTCGGACCGTTCAACCTCATCATCGGGCCCAACGGCAGCGGCAAGACCAGTGTGCTGCTCGCCCTCCAGCGCCTCCGCCAGTTCGCGGCGCGCCCGCCCGTCTTCGGTCCGCTGCCGGCGCGACAGCGCGCTACCGGCGGCCTGCTACACTTTCGTTTTGCCGCGCCCTTCGCCGACATCGAGGCGCTGCTCGAATGCGCGCCCGACGGCTCCGGTCGCGCCTTGCACGTGGCGGGTCCGGGCGATCTCCCAGCACGCTGGACGCAGCTCCTTTCGCGCCTGACGACGTTGCGTGTGGTTGCGCTCGATCAGGCTGCGCTCGCCCGTCCCAGCCCGGCGGGCGCACCGATCCTGCTGGGCGACGACGGGACCAACCTGCCCGCCGCGCTCGACCGTCTCCAGCGCGAGGAGCCCGCGACCCACGCGGCGATCGAGGCCGAGTTCCGCCGCATCCTGCCGGAGTACCGCGCGATCGGCGCCGAGGCGGCGGCGGATGGCACGCGGCGGCTCTATGCGGAGATCGAGGGTGAGGCGCGTCGGCTTGGGGCCGAGGATCTGTCCCAAGGCACGCTGGTGCTGATCGGCCTGCTGGTGCTCACCCAGGTGCATCCTCGGCCGGCCATCCTCTGCCTGGAGGAGATCGACCGCGGTATCCACCCGCGCCTGCTTCGCGAGATCCGCGACCTGCTCTACCGGATGAGTGCCCCCGAGGGGGGCACGCCGGCGTCGCAGATTCTCACGACAACCCATTCGCCGTACCTGCTCGACCTGTTCCGCGACCAGCTCGAGGAGGTGATCGTCGCGCAGAAACGCGGGGCGGAGGCGACATTCGAGCGTCTCTCCGACCGCGAGGATCTGCGCGACGCCATCGGCAACGCCAGCCTCGGCGACCTCTGGTACAGCGGCATCCTCGGCGGCATTCCGGACGAACGCTGAAGCCGTCTTGCGTCCCCGAAACCACCAATGAAGGTCGCGCTGCTGAGCGAGTCGCCGGCCGACGAGGCCGCCCTGCGGATCGTCGCAGAGGGCGTGCTCGGTCGCTCGATCGAAGTGGTGCAACCGCCGTTGCGCGCGCGCGGCTGGCCCTCGGTGGCGCAGGTGCTGCCGGTGATCCTGCGACACCTGCATTTCCGCACCGACGCCGTGGGCCTGATCGTCGCAGTCGACGCCGACGACACCGTGGTGCACACCGCGGAGCATGAGCGGCCCGGTTACTTCCACCCCCGGTGCCGCCTGTGCGAGTTGCGCGCGATCGTGCGCCAGGCGCTGAAGAACCTTCCGCCCGCGCAGGGCCGGGCGCGGCTGCAAACCGCGGTCGGCCTGGCGGTGCCGGCGGTCGAGGCCTGGTATCTGTGCGGCCGTGACGAAACGGTGACCGAGGCGGCCTGGCTCGACGGACAGGCCGCGGGCGTCCCGCCGTACACCCGGCGCGAACTCAAGCAGCGTGTCTATGGCACGATGCATCCCTCGCTGCCGTTCGAGGTGCAGCGCGCGACCGAGGAGATGGCGCGGCACGACGGCGACTTCCGGCGCCTCGAATTCGACTTTCCGGGCGGATTCGGGGCGTTGGCCGCCGATCTTCGCCGCTGGCGGGTGGCCGCGGCGTGAACCACGGGAGAGGCGGGTCGAACGCTGCCTTGCCCTTGCCTGCGGGTTGCCTTTCGCTTTCCCACCCCACCGCCCAATGCCCGTTTCGGACTTTCACCGCTCACCGAAGGCTTCGCTGACTGCGTTGCTGTCCGCCCAGACGTTGGTGTCCTTCGCCGCGAACGCGGCCAAGGCCGCGATCCTGGCGCTCGCACTGGTCCCGGGCGTGCTTCCGGTCGGGGCCGTCGACGAGTGGCTCGCGATCCTGCCGATCGCCTTGGCGGCGCCGTACGTGCTGTTCTCGCCGCTGTTCGCGTGGTGTGCGGATCGTTTCTCGAGCCGCTCGGTGCTCAGCATCTCGATCCTGCTGCTTGTGACGCTGCTGGGTCTGCTCGTCTTGGCGCTGCATCTGCAGAGCGTGCCGCTCACCGTGGTGGTTTTCGTGCTGCTGGCGGCCCATTCGGCGCTGGTGTCACCCTCGAAGCGCACGATGTTGCGGGAGGTCACGCCACCGGAGAAATTCGGCGCGGCCGTGCTGTTGCAGGAAATCCTGACGATCGCGGCAATCGCCAGCGGTGCCTATGTCGGTGCGCGGGCGATCGAACTGGGCGCGCTGCGCAGCGAGGTTCAGCTCGGCTGGGCCGGCGCCGAGCGCCTTGGGTATTGGATCCTTGGTGTTGGTGGGTTGGCGCTGGTCGCGTTTGTCCCGGCCCGCCCGACGGGGACCAAGACCTCCGGTGCGCCGCCCCGCGGCCTCGTGACCCGACCGATCAACCATCTGCTGGAGCTGCTGCGGGCGCCCCGGCTGCGCAACACGGCGCTGGGGGTGCTGTGGTTCCACGCCTTGGGCGGGGCGTTCGTGCTCGTGTTGATCGACGCCGGGCGCGCCTGGGCCGCGCAGAACCCCGGGGCGGCGAGTGTCACCGGGCTGGCCGCCACCTTGATGCTCTTCACCGGAGCCGGTGCGCTCGCAGGGCATTTCCTCGCCGGCGTCGTTTCCCGGGGCCGCAGCGAGATCGGCCTTGTGGCGTTCGGCGCGGCCGGTATGTCGCTCGCGGCGTGGTGGGCGAGCGCCAACCCGCTCGACGCGCCCGCCTTCCGTCCCGCGTTGGTGCTGGCTGGGTGCAGCGCCGGCCTCTTTCTCGCGCCGCTCCATATCTACTTTCTGCATCGGGTGAGTCGGCCCCAACGCACCCGGATGGGTGGCGCGCTCAACCTCTTCCGCGGGTTGGGCGGCATTGCCTCCGGCGGGCTCTACTACACGATGGCGGCGCTGCTGCACTGGAGTCCGCGCGAGCAACTCGCGGCACTCGCGATCATGGCGGCGGTGGGTGCGGTGGCGGCGGTGTGGATCGCCCCCGAGCACCTCATGGTTCTGCTTTTTCGCGGCCTCGGTCGAGTGCTCTACCGGCTGCGGATCGAGGGGCTGGAAAACCTTCCCGCCGGCGGCGCGCTGGTGGTGAGCAACCACATCTCCTACGTCGACGCGCTCATTCTGCAGGTCGTCTTCCCGCGCAAACTTTGGTTCCTCGCCATCCATGGCCACCGCCGCCGCGGTCTGCCGCTCTGGTTCTACCGGATCAGCGGCGTGATCCCGCTCTCCGCCGCGCGCGCCTCCGAGGGGTTGCGCCTCGCCATCCGCAAGATGAAGGAGGGCGAGCTGGTCTGTGTCTTCCCGGAGGGACAGGTGAGCCGGACCGGGGCGCTGATGGAGGTGCGCAAGGGCTTCGAGACGCTCGCGCGACGCGCGGCCGTGCCCGTGGTGCCCGTGTTCATCGATTCGCTCTGGGGTTCGATCTTCACCTACGCCAACCAGAAGCTCGTCTTCAAACTGCCGGAACAGTTCCCCCTCTCGGTGTTGGTGAAGGTGGGACCGCCGCTCCCGCATGCGACGGTGAACCCCGTGCTCGCCCGGCAGGCGCTCCTCGACCTCGGCGAACGAGCCTACCAGCAGCGGCCGGAGCTGCGACGCCATCTCGGTTACGAAGTGTTGCGCTCGCTCGCGCGGCATCCGTGGAAGACGGTTCTGATCGATCGCACGGCCGAGCGTCGCGAGATGGGCGCGGGCATGTTGCTGGCCGCCGCGGCGACGTACGCGCAGGTCCTGCGGCGCGAGGTGCCCGAGCGGCGCGTGGGCATCGTGCTGCCGCCGGGGATCGGCGGCTATATCGCCAATCTCGCGGTCGTCCTGGCTGGCAAGAATCCGGTGAACCTCAACTTCACGGCCGGTAGCGCCGCGATCGAGGCGTCGCTGCGGCTGGGCGAGGTGCGCACCGTGATCTCCGCCGAGGCCGTGCGCGCGAAGTTGCCGCAGTTCCCGTGGCCCGCGGCGACGCGCGACCTGCGGGTCGATCTCGCGCGCTGCGGCAAGGTCGCGGTGCTCGGGCGCTTGCTCCTCGTGTGGGCGATGCCCTCGTGGGCCTTGGGCCTGCTCTGGCGCGTGCCGCGAGTGGGCGACCAGGCGGAGGCAGCACTGCTCTTCACGAGCGGCAGTTCCGGCGAGCCCAAGGGCGTGCCGCTCACGCATCGCAACATCCTCGCGAACTGTGCGCAGATCTCCGCCACCGGCATCCTGCCGAAGAGCGAGACGTTGCTGGCCTGCCTGCCGATCTTCCACAGCTTCGGCTTCACCGTCACGATGTGGTACACGCTGATGCGCGGCCTGCGCACGGTCACGTTGCCCACGCCGCTTGACGCGAAGCGCAATGTCGACGCCATCGAGCAGGAACGCGTGACCGTGTTCGTCGGCACGCCGACCTTCATCCGTCCGATGCTCAAACGGGCGGAGCCGGAGCAGCTGCGCTCGCTCCGTTTCATGGTCTCGGGTGCGGAGAAACTTCCGGTCGACCTCTACGAGCACTGCCTCCAGCGGTTCGGCGTACCCATTCTCCAAGGCTACGGACTGACGGAAACGACTCCGGTGACCAACGTGAACTACCCCGAGCCGCGCGACCTGCCGCGGGGGGGGCGCGCCCAGGAAGGTCACCGGCTGGGCTCGGTCGGCCGGCTGCTGCCGGGCATCACCGCGCGCATCGTTCATCCGGAGACCGGCGAGATCCTGCCCCCCGACCGGACCGGCATCATCTGGTTCCGCGGCCCGAACGTCTTCGGCGGTTACCTGAAGGATCCGGTGCGCAACGCGGAGACGATCCGCAACGGTTGGTTCGTGACCGGCGATCTCGGGCGCTTCGACGACGACGGTTTCCTCTACATCGAGGGCCGACTCTCCCGCTTCTCGAAAGTTGGCGGCGAGATGGTGCCTCACCTCACGATCGAGCAGAAGATCGTCGAGGTATTCGGGCTCGAGGCCGCGGAGGCGCCGAAGGTGGTCGTGCTCGGCGTGCCCGACGCCGCGAAAGGCGAGATGTTGGTGCTGCTCACCACCGAGCCGATCGACGCCACCCAAGTGCGCGAGAGACTGACCGCGGTCGGCTTCCCCAACCTTTGGATTCCGAAGGTGGTCCATCGCCTCGACCGGATCCCGGTGTTGGGCAGCGGCAAGTGCGACCTCCGCGGCTGTCGCGAGTTGGCGGCGAAACCGGCGGCGGAGTGAGGCGATCCTCGGCAGACGACCGAAGGGAACGAAGAGAACGAAGCGCTCACGGCCTTACCTTTTGCGTGCGAGCTGACCAGGTAGACCGGTCTTTGACCGGTCGCGTTGGGCGAAAGCCAAAGGGGGCGGCGTGATCAGGAGGGGCCGGTCGCAGACCACAGTCGTCCCATAGGGGCAGGAGTGAGGCGGCTCGGCGGAGCGGTGATTTGCTGCCAGTAGGCAGGGTGTGAAACAAAAAACACCCCCACCGCCGAGCCAGCGGCAGGCTACGATCCTGCG
>JAEXPL010000030.1 GCA_023446865.1 Verrucomicrobiota bacterium
GTGCTCGTGATGGACGACGAGGAGGACATCCGGCGGCTGGTCACGGCGCTGCTGCGACGTCTCGGGCTCGAGCCGCTCGCCGTGGCCGATGGCGCCGCGGCGGTGGAGGCGTATGCCGCCGCGCGGGCGGCCGGTCAGCCGTTCGACCTGGTGATCACCGACCTCACCGTCCCGGGTGGCATGGGCGGCCGGGAGGCGATGGAGTTGTTGCGTCGGCTTGATCCGAAGGTGAAGGCAATCGTCTCCAGCGGGTACTCGAACGACCCGGTGATGGCGAACTACCGCGACCATGGTTTCAGCGGCATGGTCGAGAAACCGTACGAGGTGGAGGCTCTCGTCGCCTGTATCGGGCGGGTGCTGGGCGAGACGGCGGGTGACCGCCGACAATCGGATTGATCCGGCCGGAGCGAGACCCGAATCTCCGCGTTCCTCCCCTCGTGAAGACCCAAGCCGTTCTCCGTCCGGTCGACAAAGCGCTCGCCGGCTACGAAACCCTCATCCGCCAGGCGGAAGGCCGCCGCGGCCAGCCGTTCCCCACCGAGAAGGTGCTCGCGGCGCAGTGGGGCGTGAGCCAGGCGGCCGTCAACCGCGCCGCGCTCCGCCTGATCGCCGCGGGCCGCCTGCGGCGCGAAGGCTACAAGCTGCTGCCGGTCGCGGCGACGACGGTGTCGCTGGTCGGCGCGCGGCTCGCGGTGCTCTCGCACCGTTCGGCGCGTTTTCCCGGGATCGCCGAGGAGGCCGCCCGCCGCGGCGTGCGCGTGGAGGAGTTCTTTTTCATCGGCCGCGACACTC
The DNA here is from genome assembly GCA_023446865.1 of Verrucomicrobiota bacterium. Lineage (GTDB taxonomy): Bacteria > Verrucomicrobiota > Verrucomicrobiia > Opitutales > Opitutaceae > CAJCBL01. The sequence goes on from JAEXPL010000030.1 coordinate 793, forward strand.
TGCGCAACGCCCTCCAGAAAGCGCTCCAGCACCGGTTCGACGGCGTGATCATGCGCCTCACCGACAGCGGTTGGGAATGGGACAACGAGGCCGCGGAGCTCGACCGGCTGCGCATCCCGTCCGTCGTGGCCGAGGAGGCGCCGGCCGGGCACAATCTCGCGGCCGAGGACCTGCGCACGGCCGCCGAGCAGGCGGTCTGCCATCTGTTCGCCCGCGGCCACCGCGAGATCGTCTGCCTCGGATCCTTGCGCCGGATGCTGCGCTCGGCCGCGGTGCGCAAGGGCTTCGAGGAGGCCTGTCTCCGGCTTGGACTTACATCGGCGGCGCGCAATTTCTACGAGCTCAACTCGCACACCCCGGAGGCCGTGCGCGCCGAGTTCCAGCTCATCCGCCGCTCCTGCCCGCTGGCGAGCGCGGTGGTGCTCTTCGACCCGGAGGTCTTGAAGAGCTTCGTCACCGCGATGCGCAAGGAGGGGCTGCGGCTCGCGCGGGACCTGTCGGTCGTCGTGGTGGGCGACTCGGTCGAGGCGCGCACGACGGAGCCGCCGGTCACCTGTGTGAGTTTCGACGCCAAATGCATCGCGCACCTCGCGCTCGACCTCGTGTGCCAGCAGATGCTGGAGGTGCGCCGCATCGGCCGCGTGCCGCCGCGCCAGCGGCTGCGGCTGGAGGGCACGCTGCGGGAACGCGGCTCGGTGAGCACGCTCGAGACGCTGCCCACCGCCCGGCCCGACGACACCGCGCGCGGCGCCAACCGGCTGGCGCGGGTCTGGCCCCATGCGATCGAGCAGCGCTTGCGCGAGGCGGCCGAGACCTGGCAGTGGCCGCACCGGCTCGTCGAGACGGGACCGCACGGGGCGTTCCAGCCGATCGATCTCTCCGCCGCGGCCAACCGCTCGCTGCGCCGGCCGCACGGCTGGCTCGGACACCTGCCGCTGCTGCACCTCGGCTCCGGCCTGCTGCGTCTCCATGGCGTGGATTTCTCGGTGCTCGACGAGCGGACCAATCGCGGACGCAGCGTCGTGGTGCTGCGTTCGAGCCGGTTTCCGCCCACCTCGCGCCGCTCGCTGCCCGACGAACTCGTTCTGCCCGTGGGCCGCAAGGTGCGCGCCGTGTACTTTCTCCATGGTTGCGGCTATGCCGGCGAGCGGGTGCCGTTCGCCTGGTACGAATTCCGCCAGCAGGGCCGGCCGCCGGCGATCGTGCCGCTGGTGGCGCGCGGCGTGGGCCCGGCCCACAGCCCCGACACGCCGCCGGCCAACATCCAGGACTGGTGGCCCGAATTCCCGCAGTTCAACGCCGACGGGGTGCGCCACGTCGCGATCACCGAGAGTGGGGATCCCTTCGCCTACGAACGCTACCTCTACTCGTACGAGTGGGAGAATCCCGCGCCGGACGTGGTGCTGGATGAGGTGCGCGTGCGCTCCAACCCCGCCGTGCCCACGACGCTGGGATTGCTGGCCGTGACGTTGCTGCTGGCCTGAGCCGTGATCGGGCGGTCGCGCGGCGGGCTGTCGCCGGGGATCCGTGACGGCGGAGCGGGGCGGATTCCGGGCCGTGCGGGAGGGGTTGGCCGGGGCGAGGGGGCGCAGCCGGAGACTGGGCCGGCTACGGAGTGTGTGTGAGCACGACCTCGCGGGCGAGGGCGACGTGCTGTGGGAGGACCTTGCGGTGGTCGTAGGCGCGCAGGACCTTGGAGTACGCGGTCGGCGTGAGCGATTTGCCGCTGCGTTCCTTGGCGAGGCAGGTGCGCATCATTCGTGAGAGGCCTTCGACTTCGCCGGGTTTCACGAGGTAGGCCTCGGCGCGCTGGCGCACCATTTCCGGGATACCGTGGACGTCGGTCGTGACGATCGGTGTGCGGAACGCCATCGCCTCCATCACCACGCGCGGGAACGACTCCTCGTAGCTGGTGCAGACGAAGAGGTCGGCGAGGAGGAAGAAGTCGTAGGCCTCCCGCGTCTCGGGGATGAGCGTGAGGTTTTCGAGGCCGAGCTGCTTGATGTCGGCGGTGAGCCAGTCGAGGTAGATGCCCTTGCGCGCGCCCACGAGGACGAAGCGGACCTTCTGGTCGCCGCGGTGGTGGCGGTTGAAGTGGTCGACGGCGCGGATGAAGACGTGCTGGCCCTTGCGCTCGCAGACCGTGCCGATGTTGGCGACGATCACCTCGTCGTCGCGGAAGCCGTGCTTGCGGCGCAGCGCGGAGCGGGTGTGCGCGGCCTTGAACGCCTCCATGCCGGCGAGATCGATCCAGCTGCGGACGATGCGGAAGGAGTCGCGGCGGTTGTGGTCCTCGTAGTAGGCGCGGGTGGCGTCGCAGAGGAAGAGCGTGCGGTCGGCGATCGAGAGCGCCTCCTCGGCCACGCGGTGCATCGGGCGCAGGAGCATGCGCTCGTAGAACCGGTAGGTCGAAGTGCTCTCGTGGATATAGTAGAGCGACGGTTTGCCCGCCTGCTGGGCTAGATGGATACCCCAGAACCCGACGAGGGTGTTGCAGACGACGAGGTCGATCCGGTCGAAGGGCAACGTGGCGCGCAGTGCGGCGAGGCGCTCGTGGAACTGCGCCTCGTTCTCCGCCGAGTAGAACTGGTGGCGGTCGACGATGCGGATCTCGGCGCCGAGCTCTTCGTAGCGGTGGCGGATCGGTCCCTCCTCGTTGGAGATCACGGTGATCGCGAAGCCCGCCTCGCGCACGAGGTGCGTGGCGTACTCGAGCAGGAAGAGCGGCGCGCCCTCGAGGTTGAGGTTGTGCGTGATCAGCAGCACGTGCAGCCGGCCGCCGCGCTCGGTGTGACCGCAGACGGCGCCGCGGCAGCGCGGGCGCAGCTGGCCATCGAGCTGGAGGTGGCGGCTGAAATACGGGTCGCGCGGCGAGGGGTAGCGGCGGACGAAGGCGATGTGCTCGGCCTCGTCGAAGGTGACGCCGCGCGTGGCACTGCCCCAGTGCATGAGCTTGGCCTGCGGCGTGTACACGCAGCGCCAACCGGCGGCGACGGCGCGCAGGCAGTAGTCGACGTCGTTGTAGGACACGCCGAAGTCCTTCTCGTCGAAGCCTCCGAGTTTCCGGTACAGCTCGGTGCGCGTCATCAGGCACGCGCCGGTGACGGCGGAGACCTCGCGGGCGACGGAGTGCCAGATCACCGGCGTCTCGCGCTCGTTGGCCTTCACCAGCGGCGTGTCGGCGAGGCCCTCGTGCGGGCCGATGACGATGCCGGTGTGGTTGAGCGTCTTCTCGGGGTAAACGAGCTTCGCGCCGACGACACCGACATCGGGCTGCGAGAACCAGCCGACCATCTCCTCGAGCCAGCCGGGCTCGAGGGCGTTGACGTCGTTGTTGAGGTGGAGGACCAGCGGCGTGTCGATGTGTGGCAGCGCGAGGTTGACCAGGTGCGAGTAGTTGAACGGCGCGTGCGGGTCGGCTGGACGGACGACGATGCACTTCAGGTCGGTGCGCTGGACGATCTGCGCGAGGTAGCGGGTGGCGTCGGCGTCGCGCGAATGGTCGTCGACGATGACGAGTTTCACGAAGCGCCAGTCGACCGTCTCCTCGAGCAGCTCAATGCACTCCTGGAGAAGGTGGAGCTTGTCGCGCGTGGGGATGACGATGGTGACCGGGTTGGCCGCGAGCAGCTTCGGGTCCCAGCGGAGCTGGTGGAGATTGAGCCGGCGGTGGTGCGCGGCCTCGGGCAGGAACGGCGCGGCGGCGAGGCCGCGGCGCTGCATGGCCTCCTCGAGGGCGCGGCGCGACTGTTCGATGGCGGGCGCCGCGAGGTCGGTCGTCTCGGGCCGCTCCGCGGCCGCGTGGTGGCAGACGAACGGCAGGTGCGCGACCTGTGCGGGCGTGAGC
>JAEXPL010000034.1 GCA_023446865.1 Verrucomicrobiota bacterium
TCGACAAGGCCGTGCTCGCCGAGCGCCGCACCACCTGGCAGCCCGTGCAGCGCGAGCTCACCGGCTGGCTCGCCCGCTACCGCAAGCTCGTCGCCAACGCCAGCAAGGGCGGCGTGCTGAGCTGAGGCGCGGCTGGCTCGGCGCTGGCATTACGCGCGGCTCCCGGTAAGCTGGGAGCCGCATGAGCGCTGGGAATAGGTCGGAGGGGACCGATAGGTCCTATGGGAAAAAGGCGGAAGGGTTTATTCCGCCGCATGGCGGGCAGCGGGAGCTGCTCTCGTACCGCAAGGCGCAGATCCTGTACGATCTCACGTGCTGTTTCTGTGCCCGTTTCCTGAGACGCGGTGATTGCACCATCGACCAGATGGTGCAGGCCGCGCGCTCCGGGAAGCAGAACATCGTCGAAGGCTGCCAAGTCTCCGGCACCTCGAAGGAGGCCGAGATCAAGCTGCTCGGCGTGGCACGCGGGAGCCTCGAGGAACTGCTCGAGGACTACCTCGATTACCTGCGCGTGCGGCAATCGCCTCTCTGGCCGAAGGACTCCCGCGAAGCGCTCTTCGTGCGGAAGCTCGGCGCGGATCGGAATGCGACCTATGAGTCCTATCGGCCTTATGTCGAAACCCGCCCCGCCGAAGTGGTGGCCAACATCGCGATCTGCCTCTGCCACCAGGCGAACTACCTGCTCGATCAACAGCTCCGAGCTCTCGAGCGTGAGTTCCTCGCTGAGGGCGGCCTGCGCGAACGCATGAGCCGGGCCCGGCGAGCCACGCGAAATGGCGGAAGATAAGTCCTATAGGTCCCATATGACCTATACGCCCTATCAGACCTATTCCTTCTCCCCCCGCGCCTTCGCCAACCGCGCGCACAGTTCGCGGTTCCTCGCTTGGCCAAACCAGGTCGCGGATTCCGGCGCGGCCGCAAGCTGGTGGAGCCCGCCATACTGTGCGGCCAGTTGCTTGGCCGCCACCGGACCCACCCGCGGAATCCCGAGCCCGGCGATGACGCGCCATAGCTCGGCGCGCTTGCTGTGTTCGATGGCGGCGAGCAACGCGGAGGCCTTCTTGTCGCCGATTCCTGGCAACGCCACGAGTTGCTCGCGGCGCAGCCGGTAGAGATCACCCGGGTCGCGCACGAGCCCGTGCTCCACGAGCGTCGCGATCGTCGCGGGGCCAAGGCCCTTGATTTCCACGCACGCGGTGAAGTGTTCGATCCCCGCGCGGACTTTCGCGGCACAGAACTCGTTCACGCAGCGCGCCTCGGTGCGACCCTCGCTGAATACCACCGGTGTGCCGCACTCGGGGCAGTTCGCAGGAAACACATAGGGCGTGCTCTCCTGCAGACGCTGCCCGCGGTCGACCTCGATCAACTGCGGGATGATCTCGCCGGCTTTCTCGAGCACTACGCGATCGCCGATCCGCACGTCGAGCCGCGCGAGCGCGGCGGGGTTGTGCAGCGAGGCACGGCTGATTGTGCTGCCGGCGAGCGCCACCGGCTCGAGCTCCGCCACCGGCGTGAGCCGGCCGGTGCGGCCGACTTGGATGGTGACTGCACGCAACCGGGTCGTGGCGCGCTCGGCGGTGAACTTGTACGCCAGCGCCCAGCGCGGTGCGGCGTCGCTCTCGCCGAGCCGGCGGCGCAGGGCCACGGCATCGACCTTTGCCACGGCTCCATCGATCGGGTACGCGAGCGCGCTGCGTTCGCGGCCGAGCGCCTGCACGGCCGACCAGAGCGCCTCGGCACTCGTGGCGATGCGCACGTGGTCGATCACGGGCAGGCCCCAGCGGCTCGCCTGCTCGTGGAAGGTCCGCTGCGACTCCGGTGCCAGGCTCGCCGGTTCGCACGCGCCCGAGTTGTAGAAGACCACATCGAGCCGGCGGGCGGCGGCTTCCTGTGGGTCGAGCTGCTTGAGGGTGCCGGCGGCGAGGTTGCGCGGGTGCGCGAACGGTTCCTCGCCGTCGGCGTCGCGCTCGCGGTTCAGCCGGGCGAATTCCGCCCAGCTTACGTACACCTCGCCGCGCAGCTCGATCAGCTCCGGAAGCAGATTCGCCGTCCCGTCTGGTGCTCGCTTGGCCAGTCTCGCGGGGAGCGAACGGATGCGGCGCGCCACCGCCGTAACGTCGTCGCCGGCGGCGCCGGTGCCGCGGGTGAGCACCCGCACGAGCTCGCCGCGTTCGTAGGTGGCGCTGAAGGCGAGGCCGTCGACCTTCGGCTCGATCACGACGGCGATGTCGGCGCTGCAATTGTGGGCAACGACGCCGGCGTGCCACTCGCGCAGTTCTGTCTCGGTGTAGCTCTTGTCCAGGCCGAGCATCGGTGCGCGGTGGGGCACGCGCGTGAACCCATCGGTGTGGTCGTCGCCGAGCACGGGCAGCGGCGCGACCGCGGCGGCCTCGGCTGGGTGTGCGCGTTCGAGGGCGGCGAGCTCGCGTTTCAGGGCGTCGTAGGCGGCGTCGGAGATCTCCGGCGCGGCGTGGCGGAAGTAGCGCTCGTCGTGGTGCGCGATCGTGGCGCGAAGTTCGGCGATGCGGGCGCGGAACGTGTCGTCGGCTGGCGGGTCGGCGCGCAGCGCCGTCACGAGGAGGAGCAGGAGTGCCAGCACGGCAGTGTGGGCCAGCGCGGGCCGGCGACCCGGGGCAGGGTGGCCGTTCATGGGCCGCAGACTGGTCGCGGATCTCCGGCGACGCCAGCGCGGAAACGGGTGGACTGAACTCGGACCGACAGAAGATAACGAAGGAAACGAAGAGCCGGTGTTCGGCATGAGACCGATCCCGGGATGGGACGCAGCGCCCCGTTGCGCTTTCGTCAAGGCCTTCGTTCTCTTCGTTAGCTTCTGTCGCATTCTGGTTTCTGCCGATCGGTCCGGCCCATCCCCGCGCTTGACCTGCCCGGCCCGGGCGCGGTTTGGTCTTCGTCCTGCTACCGGCAGCCACCACATGAGCCTTGAGCAAAAACGCGCCGACTTGGTCGAAACGATCGGACTCCTCCCCGACGGCGAGGAACGCCTCGCCTACCTGCTGTCGCGCGGACGCTCCTTCCCGCCGCTGGCCTCGAATCTCAAGACCGACGAGCGGCTGCTGCCGGGTTGTGTCTCCCAACTTTGGCTCGTCCCGGAGTTTCGCGAGGGCCGTTGCTATTTCGGTATGGATGCCGACGCGCTGATCGCGAAGGGCATCGCCGCGGTCGTTTGCGCTTTCTACAGCGGAGAAACGCCCGCCGACATCGTCGCCATGGAGCCGGATTTCCTCCGCGAGGTCGGCATCACTCAGGTACTTTCGCCCAACCGCGCCAACGGGCTCGCGAGCCTGCGTTCGCGCATCAAGGCCTACGCGCAACACTGCCTCGGGCAGAGCTGATCCGGATCCCTTGGCCGGATGCGGTGGCGCAAGCCTCCGGGCGGCGCAGTTTTCCCCATGCTGGCGACGCGATTGGCGTTTCCAGCCCGGGAAAATACTATTGAGGGCCGCGCCCCCCGCGGAAAGCATCCCGCCCCCGATGACCGCGCGCCGTCCCACGATCGCCCAGGCTTGGCTCGAGACTCCGGATTCGGGCGTGATCGAGTTGACGCGCGACTGGTTCGGCAAGACGCCACCGCCCATTTTCCTCGGGGCACCGCCGCGCCCGTTCCGCGCGCTGCGTCCGGTGCCGGCGGTGTTCTACGCTGAGGAGAGCGGTTATTTCGTGAGCAACGGCCAAGAGCTTTGGTTTCTCCTGGAGCCGGAGCGTTTCCCGTGGCTCGATCCGAAGACGACCCAGCTCTACGTGGCCGGCGATTTCAACGGCTGGGGCCAGGCGGTGGGCCGTGTCGAATGGCAGCTCAAACTCGAGGACTTCGGCGGCCAGCTCGTCTTTGTCCTGCGCAAACCGGCGGACGCGTTGCTCGCTGGCGGGCGCCAGCGCTTCAAGTTCGTCACCGCCGAGCAGCACTGGCTCGAGGTGCCGGCCGCCGCGCCGAATGCCCTGCGCGACGACCTGGGCAACCTCAACTACACGCTCGATCCCGACCGCACCGGCCAGCACCGGTTCTTCTTCGAGACGGTCGCGCCGCTCGAGCTGTCCGAGAACCATGTGATCCTGTGGAGCGATCCGGCCGGCGAACAGAAGGTGCCGCTTCGGCCGGACGGCTTCTTCTTCAAGCTTCGCTCCGACGCGCGCCTCGGCGCCCACATCGAGGGCGACGAGACGGTCTTCCGCCTGTTCGCCCCGCGTGCCCGCCGGGTGCGGCTGCGCCTCCAGGAAAAGCTCGACCGGCCGGAGGACACCACGTTCTTCCCGCTCGAACGAGGCACCGACGGCGTGTGGGAGTTGCGGCTCGATCGCGAACTCGACGGCTGGTTCTACTGGTTCCTCGTCGAGGGGCCGGCCAACTCCTTCGGGCATTTCGACCGCCAATTCCCGATCCTCGATCCCTACGCCCGGGCGGCGGCCGGCCGGCTTGGGCCGGGTATCATATTGGACGATGCGGCGTTCCCGCGGCCGGAACCGTTCCGCACACCCCAGTGGCAGGATCTGGTCATCGCCGAGGCGCACGTGCGCGACCTCGTGGCGCAGGCGCCGCTCGCGCTCGGCGCGAAGGAGCGCCTCGGTTTCGCCGGCCTGGCGAAGTGGGTCGAACACCCGGATTTCTACCTGAAGCGCCTCGGCGTGAACGCCGTCGAGCTCCAGCCCGTGCAGGAGTTCGACAACCGCACCACCGAGGAATACCACTGGGGCTACATGCCGGTGAACTGGTTCGCGCCGGCGAGCGCCTACGCCAGCGATCCGGCGCGGGCGAGCCAGGTGGCGGAGTTCCGCGAGCTCGTCGCCGCCTTCCACCGACAGGGGATGGCGGTGATCCTCGACGTCGTCTACAACCACCAGGGCGAGCCCTCGCACCTGATGTTCGTCGACAAACACTACTATTTCGACGACGGCGGCGACGGCTCGCTCACCAACTGGAGCGGGTGCGGCAACGACTACCGCGCCTCCTCCGAGATGGCGCTGCGCCTGATCATCGACAGCTGCACCCACTTCCTCCGCGCGTACGGTGTCGACGGTTTCCGGTTCGACCTCGCCGAGCTCTTCGGGCTCGAGCCCCTCAAGCGCATCGAGACCGCGTTGAAGAAGGCGAAACCCGACGTGATCCTCATCGCCGAGCCGTGGAGCTTCCGCGGCCATCTCGCCGGCCCGCTCTCCGACACCGGCTGGACCTCGTGGAACGACGGCTATCGCAAGTTCCTCCCGGCCTATGTGCGCGGTGAGGGTTCGCGTGAGGGTTTCGAGTATTTCCTCAAGGGGTCGCCGTGGTACTTCGCGAAATGGCCGGCGCAGACCGTCAACTACACCGAGTCGCACGACGACCGCACGTGGCTCGACGTGATCACCGAGAACGGCGACGGCAACGGCCACACGCCCACCGCCAACGACCGCCGCCGCACCCACCTCATGTGCGCCGTGCTGATGAGCTCGGTGGGCATCCCGATGTTCGCCGCCGGGCAGGATTTCCTCCGCTCCAAGCACGGTGTGACCAACACCTATCTGCGCGGTGACCTGAACGCGCTCGAGTACCGCCGGATCTTCCGTTTCCCGACCACGCACCGGTACTTCGCCGACTGGATCCGTTTCCGGCAGTCGGACCGCGGGCGGTTGCTGCGCCAATACAGCCGGCCGAGCGAGGGTTTCTTCCTGTTCCGGTTTGCACCCGAGGGCACCGCGGCGGCGGTCGTGTACAACGCCGACCAGTCGCAGGGCCGCACGCGCCTGATGGTCGCCTTCAACCCGCACGGCCACGAGATCACGATCCCGCTGCCCGACCTGCCGCGTGCCGCGTGGCGCCAGCTCGCCGACCACGAGCATTTCTTCGTGCGCCACGACGTGGAGCCGGCGCTCCCCCTCAACGGCGAGCTCTACCTGCCGCCTTTCGGCTGCGGCCTCTGGATTGCGGAGTAGCGCGGCCCGCGCTCGGGCGGGGCGCCGCGGCCGGGAACCCTCTCCCCTATGAAAACCGTCCGTTTCCTCGCCTTCGCTTTGCTTCTGCTCGGCGCCCTCGCGGCCCGGGCGCAGAACCAGTTTGAGATCCTCGTCTTCGCCCAGCCGGAGAAATGGCACAAGGACGCCGTGCCGGTCGCGCGCGAGTCGTTCGCGATGCTCGCCCGGCATCACCAGTTCGGCCTGACGTGGAGCGAGGATCCGACGAGCTTCGACGACGCCAACCTCGCGCGGTTCGCGGTTGTCGTCTTCGTCAACTGCACGGGCGAGGCGCTCAACGCCGCGCAGCAGGAGCGCTTCGCGGCCTACATCCGGGGCGGCGGCAACTTCGTGGCGGTGCACGCCGCGGCGGCGACGGAGAAGCGCTGGCCATGGTACGACGAACTGGTGGGGCGCGTCTTCCGCATCCATCCCTACGTGCAGACCGCGGTGATCGACGTGGTCGACCGCGGGTTCCCGGCGTGTATGCATCTTCCGGAGCGCTGGGTCTGGACGGACGAGTGGTACGAGTTCGAGGCCCCGCTCCAGTCCGATCATCACGTGGTGCTGCGTGTCGACGAGTCGACCTACGAGCCGCACAAGATCTGGCCCGGCGGCAAGGCCGACGGCATGGGAGCCGATCACCCGCTCGCGTGGTACCACTCTTTCGAAGGCGGCCGGGTGTTCGTGACTGCGCTCGGCCACATGCCGGAACTCTACCGCGACACGCGCTACCTCGAGCACCTCTACGGCGGCATCTATTGGGCGGCGACCGGCCGGGGCGTGGCGGTCCCCGCGAAACCGTAACCGCCTTTCGGGCGTTGGGGGTGACCGTTCAGGAGGGGTGATGCGCCGCCGGTGGAACAGCGCTCGGCGGCGCAGCGGCCCGGGCGTAGTCTCCGGCCCATGGAACCGCGCATCAGCATCATCACGCTCGGCGTCGCCGATCTCCCGCGCGCTGTGCGTTTCTACCGCGACGGCCTGGGTTTCCCGACCCGCTACAAGGACGGCGAAGGCATCGCGTTCTTCGACACCGGCGGCGTGCGCCTCGCGCTGTACCCGCGGAAGCTGCTCGCCGAGGACATCGGGCCCGAAGTCGAGCCCGGGCGGCCCGGATTCGGCGGCATCACGCTTGCGCACAACGTGCGCTCCAAGGAGGAGGTCGCGCAGGTGCTCGTGCTCGCGGAGAAGGCCGGGGCGACGATCGTGACCCCGGCGCGCGACACGTTCTGGGGCGGGCACGACGGCTATTTTTGCGATCTCGACGGGTACTATTGGGAGATCGCGTGGGGGCCGATGTTCTCGTTCGACGCGACCGGTGCGCTCGTGATCGGTGGGTGACCCGCGGATTGTGATTTCCGGACGGGCAACGAGCGGGCCAAGCTAGTCGCTCGACCCGATGGATCCGTCCGTTCCCACCGCCGCTCTCGTTTCGGCCACCCTGCCGCGCATCGCGCAGGCGTGCGACACGGACTGCGCGTTTCACGAGGCGTTGCCCCATCTTCCGGACTGGGGTTGGTGCCACGACCCGGCTTGCCCGTTTCGCCAAGGGCTGGTGCGGCCGGGGCGCGAGTGTCCGCGGTACGCGATCCGGCCGACGCGGTGACGGTGGTCCGGAGGTATCAGCTCTTCGGAGCCTCGGCGTGGGGTTTGTGTCGTTTGGGCAACGGCAGGTCTTTCCACGTGCCGTGGATGGCGAGGTAACCGAGCGCACCGATCAGCAGGCCGAGGACCACGGAGCCGAGATAGAGGGAGAACAACGCGTCGCCGGTGAACGCGTGGCGCGGCGCTGTCGTGATCTCGTGCCACGCCGCGCCGATCGCGCGGCCGCGCACGACCTCGCCGACGAAGTAGCAGGCCGGGAGCTGCACGGGCGCGGTGAAGGGCGAGGAGAGAAACTGGAGCGCGATCGCGAGGAGCAGGTTGGCGCGGAAGAACAGCGCGATCGTCGCGGCGATGAGCGACTGGAAGGGCAGGAACGGCACCATCGTGATCGGAACACCGATCAACCACGCCCGGGCGATCGATTCGCGGGTGGGTTTCCAGAGCGCCTTGTCGAGAATCCGGTCGCCGAGTTGCCGGTGCAGAAAACCGCCATGCAGTCGCTTGCGGGTCAGTTGACGCCGATGGAACCAGCGAAAGGCTTTGAGCGAGAGGCGCATCGGTCAGGACGTCGGCGGTGCGGGGGCGGCGGCCGGTTGGCGGGTGAGGATCACCTTGTCGACGCGGTGGCGGTCCATGTCGGCCACCTCGAACTTCCAGCCTTGGCAGAGGAACGACTCGCCGGCGCGCGGGATGTGCGCGAGGCGGTCCGTCACGAAGCCGCCGAGGGTCTCGAAGTCCTCGTCCTCCTCGCCCGGCAGCGGGGCGAGGCCGAACCGCCGGTGGAGCTCGGGGAGCGGCATGATGCCGTCGACCAGCCAGGAGCCGTCGTCGCGCTGCACGGCGTCGGGCGTGTGGCGGTCGCCGGGCTCGGGCAGGTCGCCCACGATCGCCTCCATCACGTCGATGAGTGTCACCAGGCCCTGGATGCTGCCGAACTCGTCGGTGACGAGGGCGAGGTGCTTGCCGGACTTCTTGAACGTCTCGAGCAGCTGCACGGCGGTGATCGTGGCCGGCACGAGCAGCGGGGCGGTGAGATGGTGGCGGATGTTGTTGGGCAGGCCGATGGCGGAGTTGGCCCAGAGCGCCTTCACGGAGACCATGCCGATCACATTGTCGCGCGTGCCCTCGTAGACCGGAAAGTGGGAGTGGCCGCTGGTGACGATCTTGCGCCAGTTGACCTCGTCGGAGTCGCCCACGTTGAGCCACACGATGCGGGTGCGTCGCGTCATGAGTGTGGTGACCGGGCGCTCGTCGAGGCGGAGCACGCCCTCGACCATCGCGCGCTCGGCCTTGTGGAAGACGCCGGCGGTGGTGCCCTGCTCGATGAGGTGGGAGATCTCCTCTTCGGAGGGCGGCGCCTCGACGGGGCGACTGAGCCCGAGGAGCTTCAGCACGAGGTTGGTGGAGACGGTGAGCAGCCAGACGAAGGGTGCCGCCAGCCGGGTCAGCCCGGTCATCGGGAGGGCGATCGCCATCGCGCGCCCCTCGGGGTTGCCGAGCGCGATGCGCTTGGGGACGAGTTCGCCGATGATGAGCGAGAAGTACGTCAGCAGCGCCACCACCGCGAAGAAGGCAATCCGGTCGGCGTAGGGCGCGAGGGCGGGCGCCTGGGCCACGAGGGCGGCGAGCTTCGCGGTGAGATTGGTGCCGGCGAAGGCGGCCGAGAGCACGCCCACCAAGGTGATGCCGATCTGCACGGCGGAGAGGAACCGGTCGGGTTGCTCCGCCAGCGCCAGTGCCGCGCGGGCCTTGGCCGAGCCGCGCGTTGCCTCGGCCTTCAGGCGCGCCTTCCGGGCCGACACCACCGCGATCTCCGCCAAGGCGAAGACGCCGTTGGCGAGGAGAAGAAGGAAGATGATGAGGAGCTCGACGAAGATGGGCATCGGACGGTACGGGAAAGGCGAGGGCCAGTAACGCAGGCGCCGAAAGGATGTCAAACGATGCGCCAGGCGGGAAAAACACGCTTGCTATTTCGCCAAAGTGCGAAACAGTGGCGGCCAACATGACCACCGTCACCGCCAGACAGCGCAAGGAGCGCGCCGCGATCTTCAAGGCTCTCGGCCATCCGGCGCGGCTGCGCATCGTCGAGGAGTTGTTCGCCGGCGAGCGCTGCGTGTGCGAGCTGGTCGACGTCTCCGAGGGCGGTTGGTCGACGGTTTCGCGCCACCTCTCGGTGCTGAAGTCGGCCGGGGTGGTGGAGGACGAGAAGCGCGGTCTGCAGGTCTACTACCGGCTGGCGCTGCCCTGCGTGGGCACGTTTCTCGACTGTCTCGACCACGGCGGCTGCGCCACGGGCGCGAAGAGCGCGTCGAAGAGCGCGGCCAAGGGCTGTGGCTGCAGGTGATTCCCTGTCCACTATTTCGTCAATTCGCCAAACAACGGACCAAATCCGATGAACTCCTCCTCCGAATCCCAAGCCTCTTCCTCCGCGCAAGGCTCCTCCTGTTGTGGCGGCCAGAGCGGTGTGGCCTGCAGCTGCGGTGGCGGCCGTCCCTCCGGCGGCGCGCTCTCGCCGCTCCGACTGGTGCTCGCGCTGGCGGGGCTGGTCGCGTGGTGGCTGGTCTATCGCCACCTCGCTGCGTTTGCCGCGTGGCTGACCTACTCGGTGTTCGGTCTCGAACGCGGTTCGCATCTCGGTGCTTCGGTCGAGTTCTTCCTCTACGACACGCCGAAGGTGCTGATGCTGCTGGTGCTCGTCGTCTTCGGCGTGGGTGTGATCCGCACGTTCTTCACGGCGGAGCGCACGCGCCGGCTGCTGGCCGGGCGGCGCGAGTCGGTGGGCAATGTTCTCGCGGCGTTGCTGGGCATCGTCACGCCGTTCTGCTCGTGCTCGGCCGTGCCGCTGTTCATCGGCTTTGTCACCGCCGGCGTGCCGCTGGGCGTGACGTTCTCCTTCCTGATCTCCGCGCCGATGGTCAACGAGGTCGCGCTGGTGATGCTCTTCGGCATGTTCGGCTGGAAGGTCGCCGCGCTCTACCTGGGGCTCGGCATTGGGATCGCGATTATCGCCGGTTGGGTGCTGGGACGACTCAAGCTCGAGAAGCACGTCGAGCCCTGGGTCTATGAAAACCTCTCGGGCGGCGCCGCCGGTTCCGCCGCGGGCGACGACGGCACGGCGATGAGCTGGGCGGACCGCGTGCGCGCCGGTGTCATGGCCGTGCGCGAAATCGTCGGCAAGGTCTGGCTCTACGTGCTGCTCGGGATCGCCGTGGGCGCCGGGATCCACGGCTACGTCCCCGAGAACCTCATGGCCTCGATCATGGGCCGCGACGCGTGGTGGTCGGTGCCGCTGGCGGTGCTGCTCGGTGTGCCGATGTACACGAACGCCGCCGGCATCATCCCCGTCGTGCAGGCGCTCCTCGGCAAGGGCGCGGCGCTGGGCACGGTGCTGGCGTTCATGATGGCGGTCATCGCGCTCTCGCTGCCGGAGGCGATCATTCTGCGCCAGGTGCTGCGGCCGCGCCTCATCGCGACGTTCTTCGGCATCGTCGCCGGCGGCATCATGGTCGTCGGCTTCCTCTTCAACTGGCTGCTGTGACCACTATGCCGACCTGCTCGCAGTGCCAAAGTAGGGCCGGTCTCCGACCGGCCGCATTGGACGTGGCCGCAGGGATGGGCAGGGCGCTCGGGGTCCAGTCGGAGACTGGACCTACAGGGTGATCCCGCCGCCGCTTGAGGCCAACTGTTTTGCTCACCATCTCCTCCTATGAAAAAGATCCAGATCCTCGGTTCCGGTTGCGCCAAGTGCGCGAACCTCGCTGCCGTGGCCGACCAGGCCGCCAAGGCCCTCGGCGCTCCCTATGAGCTCACGAAGGTCACCGACATGAAGCAGATCATGAGCTTCCGCGTGATGAGCACGCCGGCGCTCGTCGTCGACGGTGTCGTGAAACTCTCCGGTCGCGTGCCCTCGCTCGACGAGGCCAAGCAGCTAATCGGCTGAGCAACGCTCCAACCACCTCGACCATGAATACTCCCAGCATCGGCTTCATCGGCGGCGGGCGTATCGCCCGCATCTTCCTCGCGGGTTGGACCCGCGCGCAGCAGCTTCCGGCACGCATCGTCGTCGCCGATCCGAGCGCCGAGGCGCTCGCGAAACTCAAGGCGCAGTTCCCCGGCATCGAAACGACCTCCGACCTCGCCACCGCCGCTGCGCAGGACGTTGTCTTCCTCGCTACGCATCCGCCGGTCCTTACCGAGGCCGCCGGCGAGGCCGCCGCGGCGCTGAAGCCCACCGCGATCCTCGTCTCGCTCGCGCCGAAGTTCACCATCGCGAAGCTCACCGCCCTGCTCGGCGGCTTCGCGCGCATCGCGCGTTCGAATCCGAACGCCCCCTCGGTCATTGGCGCCGGCATGAACCCGGTCGTCTTCGGCGAGGCGCTCGGCGCCGCCGACCGCGACGTCGTGCGTGCGCTCTTTGCGCCGCTGGGCGAAAGCCCGGAGGTCGACGAGGCGAAGATCGAGGCCTACGCGGTGTTCACCGCGATGGGGCCGACCTACCTCTGGTTCCAGATGCAGGCGCTGCGCGAGCTCGCCGTTTCGTTCGGCCTCACCGAGGCCGAGGCGAACGCCGGGTTGAAGCGCATGGTCTGCGGCGCCGCGCGCACGCTCGTCGACTCCGGCCTCTCGCCCGCCGACGTGATGGACCTCGTGCCCGTGAAACCGCTCGCCGAGATGGAGCCGCAGGTGCTCGAACTCTACCGCACCCGCCTCCCGGCGCTCTTCCAGAAGATCAAACCATGAGAACTCTCTTCCTCCTCTTGGCCTTCGGCCTCGCCGGTCTCGTCCGCGCCGCGGATGCGCCGGCCCTGCCGCGGCTCGTCGATCTCGGCGCCGGGAAATGCATCCCGTGCAAACAGATGAAGCCCATCCTCACCGAGCTCACGCGTGACTACGCCGACCAGTTCACGGTCGTCTTCATCGACGTGTGGGAGAACCGCGAGGAAGGGCCGAAGTACGGCATCCGCATGATTCCGACGCAGATCTTCTACGGCGCCGACGGTAAGGAGCTCGCGCGCCACGAAGGCTTCATGGCGAAGAAGGATATCCTCGCCAAATGGAAGGAGCTCGGCGTCGCGATCCGCGAGCCCGCTCTCGCCACGCCACCCGCAACACCCTGAAACCGACAAGAACTCCACAGACGGCAACGAAGAGAACGAAGGTCCGGAGGCGGGGACCGCGGGCATCCCAAAAGTGCTCCGTGGGTGCCGCTTCGCGGTTCGATCTTCGTCTCCTTTGTTACCTTCTGTGAGGTCGTCTTCCGAAAATTGACCTGATGGACACCCTCTTCACCTGGCTGAGCGATGCGCTGAACGGCGCTCCGTGGCTGGCCGTGCTCGCCGCGGCCGGGTGGGGCGTGGCGAGCCTCGTGCTCAGCCCGTGTCACCTCGCGAGCATCCCTCTCATTGTCGGCTTCATCGCCGAGCGGCCGGACACCACGCCGCGTCAGGCCTTCGGCTACGCTTCGTTGTTCGCCCTCGGCATCCTCGCCTCCATCGCCGCGGTGGGCGGGGTGACCGCGGCCGCCGGGCGGATGCTCGGCGATGTGGGCCCGTGGACCAACTACGCTGTCGCTGCGGTGCTCCTGCTCGTTGGCCTGCACCTGCTTGAGATCCTGCCGTTGCCGTGGGAGCGGGGACTGTCGTTGCCGCGTTTTCAGGGTAAGTCCGCCGCGCTGCTGCTCGGGCTGGTCTTCGGCGTCGCGCTCGGGCCGTGCACCTTCGCGTACCTCGCGCCGATCCTCGGCGTGGTCTTCGGTGTAGCGCGCACGCAGCCCGGCTTCGCGGTGCTGCTGCTGCTCGCCTATGGCGTCGGCCACTGCGCGCTGATCGTCGTGGCGGGCGTGTCCGTCGAGAAGGTCCAGCAGGTCCTCGACTGGCACGGCAACACGCCCGGGGCGCGCTGGCTGCGGCGCGCCAGCGGCCTGCTCGTGCTTGCCGGCGCCGGTTGGCTCGTCTGGACGACGCGCGGCTGAGCAGCTCACATTCCCGTTTCACTCCGTTCACCTACCCATGAACACCGCCACCAAGCCCACCGTCCTCATCCTCTGCACCGGCAACTCGTGCCGCTCGCACCTCGCCGAAGGCATCCTGCGCGCCGTCGCCGGCGACATCATCGACGTCCAGAGCGCCGGGTCGAAGCCCGCCGGCTACGTCCACCCGCTCGCGATCGCGGCGCTCAAGGAGATCGACATCGACATCTCCGCGCACCGTTCGAAGTCCATGACCGAGTTCATGGACAAGAAAGTGGAGACGGTCATCACCGTCTGCGGCAACGCCGACCAGGCCTGTCCGATCTTCCCCGGCCAGGTGAACCGCCACCACTGGCCCTTCGAGGATCCGGCCCACGCGACCGGCACCGACGAGGAGAAGCTGGCCGTCTTCCGCCGCGTGCGCGACGAGATCCGCCGCACCTTCACTGCCTACGCGGATGGTCGCCGCGACCAACTGAAGGCCAAGTAGGTCCGGTCTTCGACCGGACTTTTTGGATGCCGCCATGCTACCTTGCTCAAGCCGAAGGCGACCGGTCGGAGACCACAGTCGTCCCATAGGGGCAGGAGTGAGGCGGCTCGGCGGGGCGGTGATTTGCTGCCAGTAGGCAGGGTGTGAAACAAAAAACACCCCCACCGCCGAGCCAGCGGCAGGCTACGATCCTGCG
>JAEXPL010000110.1 GCA_023446865.1 Verrucomicrobiota bacterium
GACCGCTACCTCGCCTACACGGATGGGATGGGCATCCGTCGCAACCGCACCCGGCCGGTGAGTGGACTCACCGAGGGCCAGCGTCTGAACAAGCTGCTCTGGAATCTAGCGAGCGAGTTCGCGAACAACTGAGTTAGGCAAATGGGGCGGCGAAAGCCGCCCCATACAGTTGTCGCCGAGCAGCGGTGACCAATGGGTCCGCGGCCCCGCGAAACTTCGACGGGATTCGGGGGAATTATTGACACCTGCATTGTCACTTTGGCCTCTCCTGGAAACTAAAAGGCCCGTAACTCGTTGGAGTTACGGGCCTTTTGTAGTTGGCGTCCCCACGGGGATTCGAACCCCGGTTCTCACCGTGAAAGGGTGGTGTCCTAACCGGGCTAGACGATGGGGACCCAGTAGAAGAGCGCGGACGCTAGGTCCGAGGCGGGGGTGCGCAAGCGCGAATTTCCGCGAAAGGGGTTTCAACTTGCGAGGGCCTGCCGCACGGCGCGGGCGAGATCGTCGCCGTTGAAGGGTTTGGGGAGCAGGATGGTGCGGCCGAGCGAACCGATCCCATCCTCGGTGAGCCCCTCGTTGCAGAAGCCGGACATCAGCACGGCGGGGGTCGAGATGCCCGAGGTGCGCAGGGAGTGGATGAGGTCGTGCCCCGTGAGGTGGGGCATGGTGAGATCGGTGACGACGAGGTCGAAGCGGCGCGGCTCCGCGCGGAGGGTGGCGAGGGCTTCGCGGGCGTCGTGGAACACGATCGAGCGGTATTTGAGCTGGTCGAGCCGGGCGCCGACGAAGGTGGCTACCGATTTCTCGTCGTCGATGACGGCGACCGTCTCGCCGTTGCCGGGCGTGATGGTGGTGATGGTCTCGGGCTGTTGTTCGGTCTCGGCGCAGACCGGTAGCAGGATCTCGAACGTGGTGCCAACGCCGACTCGGCTGGTGACGCGCAGGGCGCCGTTGTGGGCGTTGACGATGCCGCGCACGAGCGCGAGGCCGAGGCCGGTGCCTTCGCCGACCTTCTTGGTGGTGAAGAAGGGTTCGAAAAGGCGTTTGAGGGTGGCCTCGTCCATGCCGTGCCCGGTGTCACCGATGCTCAGGCAGAGATAGTTGCCAGGTTTGAGCTTCGGGGTGGTGTCGGCCAGCGGGTCGTTATTGACGAACGGCGTGATGCGCACGGTGAGCCGGCCGACTTTGCCGCGCATGGCGTGGACGGCGTTGGTGCAGAGATTGAGTACGATCTGGTGGATCGCGGTCGGATCGGCGCGGACACGGCCCGGGGCGAGATCGCGTTCGATCTCGATCGTCGCCGGGGTGGAGGCGCGGACGAGCTTGAGGGCCTCGTCGGTCGCCGAGGAGAGATCGAGCGGGATCTGCTGAGCGCTTTTCTGGCGGGAGAAGGTGAGGATCTGGGCGACGAGATCCTTGGCTCGCATGCCGGCCTTGCGGACTTCGGCGAGGTCGTTGTGGGCGGGGTGATCCTCGGGGATCGAGAGGGTGGCGATCTCGGTGAAGCCGAGGATGCCGGTGAGGATGTTGTTGAAATCGTGGGCGATGCCGCCGGCGAGGGTGCCGATGGTCTCGAGCTTCTGCGCCTGGAACAGCTGGGCCTCGAGCTGGCGCCGGCGGTCCTGCTCCATGCGGGCGGCTGTGACATCCTCGTGGATACTGAGATAATTGCGGACGCGGCCGTCGCGATCGAAGATCGGGGCGATGCTGGCGCGGACGGTGTAGTCCTGGCCGTTCTTGCGGCGGCAGACGAAGTCGCCCTGCCAGGTGTGGCCGGAGTTGATGATCCGGCGCATCTCGGCGCAGAGCTCCGGGGCGTTGTCGGGCGAGAGGAACAGCGTCGGATCCTGATTGAGCAGATCAGCGTGCGCGTAGCCGCTCATGGCCAGCAGCCGGGCGTTGGCGAAGACGATCCGATTCTGGGCATCGGAGACGAAGACCCCGACGGGGCTCTGCTCGATCGCCTCGGAGAGGAGCTGAATCTGCTCCTCGGAGCGCTTGCGGTCGTTGATGTCGCGGGCGATGCCTTCGACGGCGACCAGCTGGCCGAGCTCGTTGCGGACCGGCACGAAGCGCTGCTCGGTGACGATCGTGCGGCCGTCGCGCGCGATCCAGCGGATCTCGCGGATGCCGAGCGGGACAACCCGGCTGCGGACGATGGCGCGCAGCTCGTCGCGATCGCCGGGGGGCACGAGGCGGCCGGCGAGCTCGGGGTCGGCATAGAACTCCTCGGGGCGGTAGCCGACGATCTGCTCGACGGCGGGGCTGATGTATTCGTAACCCGGATCCGGTTCGAGCCGGTAGCGGAAGATGGCGTCGGGGGCGTTGGCGGTGAGCCGGCGGAAGCGTTCCTCGCTGGCGCGCAGCGACTGCTCGGCGCGGAGGCGTTCGCGGTGCTCGCGGGCCTCGGTGAGCGCGCGGCGCACGGAGGAGGCGAGGCGTGCCAACGAGCCCTTGAGGACGAAGTCGGTGGCGCCATTGCGTAGCGACTCGACCGCGGTCTCCTCGCCGAGGGCGCCGGAGACGAAGATGAACGGGATGCCGGGGCAGAGTTCGCGTTTGATCGCCAGCGCGGCGAGACCGTCGATGCCCGGGAGGTTGAAGTCGGAGAGGATGAGGTCCGGAGGCTGCGGCGCGAGGGCGCGGCGGTAGGCGGCCGGTTCGTCGACGTGCTCGATCGTGGCCTCGATGCCGTCGGCTTGGAGCATGGCGCGTACGAGCTCAAAGGCGCCGAGGTCGTCCTCGAGATGGACGATCCGGAGGGGCTGCTGCGCCTGCGTCGTCATGGATTCGTCGGGGTGGTTGGATCGGACCCCGGGTGCCAAGCCGGCGAGAGCCGGCCAAGTTGATCGATCAACTCCACGATGCTGGTGGGCTTGACGAGGTAGGCGTCGCTGCCGAGCTCGCGGCTGCGCTTGATATCGGCCTCTTGGTCGGAGGAGGTGAGCACCACGACCCGGGTGTGCCGTAGGCGCGGATCGGCGCGAATCTGGCGCAGAACCTCGTGTCCGTCGACCTTGGGCATCTTCAGGTCGAGGAGGACGACGGAGGGCGGCGAGTCCGGGGCGCTGCTGAAGGGGCCGCGGCGGAACAGGAAGTCGAGGGCCTCCTCCCCGTCGCTCGCCATGCTGACACCGGAGCCGTAGCCCAGTTCGTGCAACGCTGCGGCGGTGAGTTCGGCGCCGGCGGGGTCGTCGTCGACCAACAGAATGCGCGTGGCCATGGTCATTCTCGGGGGGTAATCGGACCGAATGGGGTGGGAGTGAAATGCAAAATGTTGCGCCAAGTACGGTTGGCGGCACTCGGGGCGGGCGCGGTGGGGTGGCGGGTAGTAAAAGGGGATGGATCGTGGGCGATGGCAAGCTCGGGGGTGGGGATTTGCTGGATCCGGGCCGTGGCGCGCGTGGCGTCGGTTTGCGGTGCCCGATCGATGCTTTCGACTCGCGCGAGGCGGCAGCCTCGGTTTCCTAGCCGGCCATGACCTTCTCCGAGATCTCCGCCGCACTTCCCACCAAGGCCGTGACCGACATCTCCGGCCTCACGTTCCCGAAGATCGCCTCCGGCAAAGTCCGCGAACTCTTCGATTGTGGCGATGCCATCCTGATGGTCGCCACGGACCGGCTCTCGGCTTTCGACGTGGTTCTCCCTGATGGCATCCCGGGCAAGGGCATCCTGCTCACGCAGATCAGCAATCACTGGTTCACGCTCACTGAGAAGCTCCTGCAAAACCACCTGTTGCCCGACCAGATCGGCGAGATGAAACGCCGCGGCATCTCCGACCGCGACCTGCAGTTGCGCTCGATGATCGTGCGTAAGCTCAAGCCGCTGACGATCGAGTGTGTCGTGCGCGGTTACCTCGTCGGCAGCGGCTGGTCCTCGTACCAGAAGACCGGCGAGATCTGCGGCATCAAGCTTCCCGCCGGCCTGCGCCAGGCGCAGCAGCTCCCCGAGCCGCTCTTCACGCCCACCACCAAGGCACCGAAGGGCCAGCACGACGAGCCGATCAACGACGCGCAGGGCGCCGAGGCGATCGGCGCCGCGCTCTACGCGAAGGTGAAGGCGGTGAGCCTCGAACTCTACAAGTTCGGCCGCGACCGCGCCGCGAAGGCCGGCATCGTGCTTGCCGACACGAAGTTCGAGTTCGGCACCGACGCGCAGGGCAACCTCTTCCTCATCGACGAGGTCCTCACGCCGGACTCCTCGCGCTACTGGCCGCAGGCCGAGTACCGCCTCGATTGCTCGCCGCCGAGCTACGACAAGCAGTTCGTCCGCGACCATCTGCTGGCCATAAAATGGAACCAGCAACCGCCGGCGCCGAAGCTGCCCGCCGACGTGATCAAGGGCACCCAGGACAAGTACCTCGCCGCCTGCCGCGAGCTGCTCGCACTCTGAGTGCGGCTGGTGTTCGCACGTGGGCTGCCGCCCGGCGGCCCACGTGGGGTTCCCGCACTCGGAGCCGAGGTCGCGCGATGCGCGGCCGTCACGGCGCGACTGACGGACACGTTGCAGGGCGGAGGGAGAAGAAGAAGGTCGCGCCTTGGTCGGGGGTGCCTTCGGCCCACACCTGGCCTCCGTGACGGGTGACGATGCGCTTGACGTTGGCGAGGCCGATGCCGGTGCCTTCGAAGTCGCGCGGATTGTGCAGGCGCTGGAAGACGCCGAAGAGTTTCGCGACGTACTTGGGGTCGAAACCGACGCCGTTGTCGCGGACATAGAAGGTGAGCAGCTCGGCGCCGGGGCTCGCGGGTTGCGCGCCGATTTCGATGATGGCCGGGAGGCGCTGGCGGGTGAACTTCACGGCATTGGCCAGGAGGTTGGCGACGACCTGACGGAGCAGTGTGCGGTCGCCGAGGACCTGAGGCAGGGGCTGGATCTTCCACTGGACCTCCCGGTTGGTCAGTTCCGAATGGAGCTCGGTCTGCACTTCCGCCACGAGGGTGGCGAGTTGGACTGGTGCGAAATGGAGCTCGGCGCGGCCGATGCGCGAGAAGGTGAGCAGGTCGTCGATCAGGGCGGCCATGCGGACGGCTTCGGTGCCGACGATGCCGAAGTAGCGATCGGCCTCGCTATCCAGCTGGCCCGTGCTGCGTTTGCGGAGCAGTTCGATGAATCCGGCGATATTGCGCAGGGGGGAACGGAGGTCGTGGGAGACGGAGTACGAGAACGATTCCAGCTCCTGATTGGCGGCGAGGAGGTTGGCGTTCGCCTCCTGCAGACGCGCGGCGGCCTGGGCGAGGTTCTCCTGGCTGGCACGCAGATCGGCGTTGAGATGTTCCACTTCGGCGATGCGACGGTCGAGCTCGGCGGTGCGTTCGCGGACGCGTTGCTCGAGTTCGGTGTTGAGGCGGCGGATCGCTTCGGCGTCCGTCTGTTGTTTGGTGACATCAGCGACGGCACCGAGAACGCGGCGTAGCTTCCCGGTGGCATCACCGAGATGGACGGATGTCGACATCAGGTGGATCCAGATGCCGTCGGCCCGCCTAAACCTGTAGATGACGCGAATGGATTGGTTGCGGTGGACGACTGCTTGCCAGCTTGCAACGAGGGCGGCGCGATCGTCGGGGTGCACTTGCTCGAACCACCAATCGGGGTCGTGGCTGGCGAGGTACTCGGCAGAGTAACCGAGCATGGCTTGCGTGGCGCCGGCCCAGCTGCCGCGGCCTGTCGCAATGTCGAAGTCGTAGACGAGTTGGCCGGTGTGCTCGATGGCGAGGCGGAAACGTTCCTCGCTGCGGTGGAGGGCCTCCTCGCGGGTCTTCCGCTCGGAAATGTCGCGGATGAAGACGAAGTAACGGGGCTCGCTGCCGGGCAGGTGGTTGATGCTGACGTCGGCATCCAGAATGCCGCCGTCCTTCTTTTGCAGGCGGGTCTCGAAACGGTCGCGCCCGGTGTGGGCGATCCCGCCGAGGTGGGTGGCGATCTCTTCGGCGGTCTCGCTGGTCACGATGGTGTGGACGGGTTTTCCGCACAGTTCCTCCGCGGTGTAGCCGAGCATCCGGCAAACGGCGTTGTTGGTGGACTGGATGTGACCGCTCGGGGTGAGAATCCAGAAACCGTCCACGGTTGTCTGGATGATCGTGCGGTAGCGTTCCTCGGCGAGTTTGCGCTCGGTGATATCGATGAGGGTGGCGGCGATCCCCTTGGCGGGAGCGGCGGGGTCGAGGAAGCTGACGCTGATGAGCACGTCGATGGGGGCACCGTCCTTGCGAAGCATGCGGGCTTCGGTGGTGCAGCTGTCTTCGCGGGACAACTGTCCGTAGAGTTCGGCCCCGACCCGGTCGAAGGTCGCGTCGTCCGGGTAGAGCAGGCGGGCGGATTGCCCGAGCAGCTCCTTTTCCGCGTAACCGGTGAGCTGGCACATCATGGGGTTCACGCGGAGGAAGACGCGGTCGACCATCAGGACGATCGGCGTGGGGCTCGCCTCGAAGAGGCTACGGAAGGCGACCTCGCTTTCGCGGAGGGCGGTTTCGGTGCGTTTGCGCTCGGTGATGTCGAGCAGGGCCCAGATGGAGCCGGCCTGGAGGTTGGTTGGGTCGACGGCCTTGCCGCTGATCTCGCACCAGATGATCGTCCCATCGCGGCGCTTCATCCGCGTCTCGGTCGAGTAGATGCGGCCGGCGGCGAGGGCGGCATAACCCTCTTCGCCGATGCGGCGGTAGTCCGCGGGGTCGGCATAGTTGATCGCGGTGTCCAGCCCTGCGATCTCCTCTGGGCTGTATCCGAACATCTGGGCGAAGGAGCGGTTGACCCACTGGTGCTTGCGGTTCTTCAGCAGGCCGATGCCGGTGGTGATGGTGTCGAGGATGACCCGCTGCTCGGCGGCGAGCTGGCGGAATCGTTCCTCGGCGTGTTGGCGTTCGGTGATGTCGCGCACGATGCCCAGGATGTGGGTACGGCCTTCGATCTCGACCTGCTCGGCGGCGAGGAGGCAGTGGCGGATCTCGCCGCCCTTGGTGCGCAGATCGGCCGCCATCTCGACGACCCGGCCTTCGGCCTCGAGTTGTGCGATGTAGCGGGTGCGCGCGGCCGGCACCGCCCAGATGCCGAGGGCAAGGGTGGAGCGTCCGAGGAGCTCCTCGCGGGCATATCCGGTGATGCGGACGCAGGCTTCGTTGACCTCGACGATGAGACCGGTGTCGCGGGCGGTGAGAAGCAGGGCGTCGGGACTCGACCGGAAGACCGCGGCGAACTTGCGCTCGGAGGCGCGAAGCGCGTCGGCGGTGCGCCGTTTGTCGGTCACGTCGGCGAGCAGGCCGGTCCATTGCACCATGCCATCGGGCAGTGGCGAGGGCACCGAATCGAGGCGCATCCAGCGGAACTCGCCGCGAACGAGCAGCCGCCCCTCCCAGTGGAAGGGGGCGGGTGGGCGGCCGGGGGCATTGTAGTACCCGCGCAGTGATGACAGATCCTCCGGGTGGATCTGGGCGAAGGCCAGGGCGCTGTCCTTGAGGACGGCGGCGGGGGCGAGCCCGGTGAGCTCGGCCCAGCGTTTGCTCAGGAAGGTGAAGGTGGTCGCCTCGCCCTTCTGGTTGGTGCGGTATACCCCGTAGGGCAGGCTGTCGACGAGATCGGCGTAACGTTGTTCGGCGAGGGCGTGGGCGGCGAACTCGGCTCGCAGCTCGGCGGTGCGGCGGGCGACGGTGCGGCGCAGCAGCAGCGACCAGGCGGTGGCGGCGGCGGCCAATGCGGCCAGCGGCCCGAGGATCCACGCAGCGTAGCGCAGGATGACGTGGGAGGTGAGTTTCCGGCCGAGCAGATCGCCGAACCACTTTTCCTGCAGCTGCTCGTAGCGGCCCGCCGCGCGGAGAGCGCCCAGCCCGCGATTGAGCGCGAGCCGCAGATCGGTGCGCCCGGGCCGGACCGCGAAACAATACTCCACCGGCAGCACGGGCACGCCGGAGGAGACGAGGTTGGTCAGATTGTGCCGACGGATCGCATACCGACCGGCGAGCTGGCCCACGATCGCGCAATCGTACTTGCCGGCGGCGAGCCATTGGAGCGCCTCCGGCTCGGACGCGGCGGCGACGATGTGCGCGCCCACGTCGAGGCGGAGCAGGTGTTCCTGGACGATGGCCGCCTCCTGCACGACCACCGTGCGGCCGCGCAGGTCCTCCAAGGAATTGATCGGCGGGGCGCCGCGTCGCAGGAAGATCTCGAAATTAACCACCATGAACGGCTCGGAGAACTCCAGAGCCACTGTGCGCGTCGGGGCCCGGAACATGTCGGCGAAGTCGATCGTCTGCTCGACCTCGAGCCCGCGGCGGATACGCGGCCACTCGTCGAGCCGGACTTCAACCTCCCAGCCGAGTTCTTGGCCGAGCGTCCGCACGAGCTCGACGTTGAATCCGGCGGGCCGTCCGGTTTCGTCGAAGTACTCGAATGGCGGGTAGTCGCGGTCGGTGCCGAAGACGATGTGCGGCCGCGTGACGGCGGCTGAGGGAACCGGGTCGGCGGCCGGGGCGGGGCCGACCGCGGTGGCGCACAGCAGCAGCGCCAGCCATGGGCGGAGGCGATGGTCGCTCGCAGCGGGCCGGGGCGGTCCCAGCTCGGGAGGGTTCACCCGGGCGGGCGTGGCGGCGTTAGGCAGACGGGGTTGCCGGATGGGGAACACTGGAGGCGGTGGAGAAGAGTGTGCAGGATTGTGGTAGGCGGCAAGTGCCCCGGCCCCGGCCGCTTTCCCGGCGCTCCCCACGGTCGAGGGCTTGACACCGGTGGAGGCGGCCGGCCAACTTCCCCCTCTTTTTTCCTAAATACCATGCAACCGACCTATCGTCCGCATAAGAAGAAACGCGCCCGCAAGATCGGGTTCCGCGCCCGTAATTCCACCCGTGGCGGCCGCCAAGTGCTCGCTGCTCGTCGCGCCAAGGGCCGCAAGCGTCTCACCGTTGTCTGACGCCCCGCAGGGCCGCCTCCGCTTCGGACCGGCGCAACGCGTTCGTCGCAGCGCCGATTTCACGGCCGCGCGCGAGAACGGGCGCCGGCTCGACGGCGGGTGGTTCCTGCTCTGGGTTCGTGATCGGGGCGATACACGGCCGGCCCGGCTGGGTGTCGCCGCCTCGCGGGCCGTGGGCGGCGCGGTGGTGCGCAACCGGTGCAAGCGTGTGTTGCGCGAGCTTTTCCGGCACCACCAGCATGAGATTCCGCCCGGGCTCGACTTGGTCGTCTCGGCCCGCCCTTCGCTGCCCAAGGTCGCCACCGCTGACCTCGAAAAACGTTTCCTGAAAACCCTCCGCAGACTTGCCGGCGAACCGACAGTCCAGCAGTGAGCGCAGCGCCGCCTCCTGGCGCCGGCCCGGCCGGCTGCTCTGGCGCGCACCCCGCTTGGTCGCTGTCGCCGTGGTGAGGGTCTATCAGCTGGTCGTGTCGCCGCTGTTGCCGGTCGTGTTCGGCCCGCGTTGCGGCTGCCGCTTCCACCCGACCTGCTCGCAGTACTCCGTCGAGGCGCTCCAGCTCCATGGTTTGCTCGTCGGACTGTGGCTGACGGCCCGCCGCCTCCTGCGTTGCCACCCGCTGCATCCGGGCGGCGAGGACCCGGTACCCGAAACTTTCCGCTGGCTGCCGCGCTCCGCGCGAGCGGCGACCGGCGCTCCTTTCTCCCTGAACTTCCGCCGCGCCCCCCGCCTCCATGGATAAGAAAAACACGACCATTAGCGTCACTCTGCTGATCGCGGCCTTCGCCGGCATGATCTGGTTCCGGCCCAAGCCGCAGCCGCGCCCCGCCGCGCCCATGCCTGCCGTGGTCGAGAACGGCAACCCGAGCGCAAACGGTGCGACGATGACGCCCGCGGTCGGCTCGCCGGCGAGCGCGCCGGTTCCGGCGCCCCTGGTCGCCAACGGTCTCTATGCGCTTCCGGCCGTGCTGTCGGCCGACGCGTGGGTCGTCACTCTCGCCAATGCCGAGGTGCAGGTGGCATTTTCGGATTTCGGCGGCGCGATCCGCGATGTCGCGCTGCTCAAGCACCCGGCGGTGAAAGGCGACCCGGCCCCGTACGTCTTCAACGCCGTCCACGCCGCGCCGATGCTCTCGTTCACCGGCGTGCCCGGGCTCGATGCGGCCGCGAAGTGGGAAATCGTCGAACAGGCCGTTGACCATGTGACGTTCCGCGCCGTCGCCGATGGCAAGCTCGAGGTCACGCGCACCTTCACGCTCCCGCAGCCCGGCCAGCCCGGCGATCCCTATCGCATCCAGGTTTCCACCACGCTGCGCAACGTCTCCGCCGCCGCCCTCGGCGCCCAGCGTCTCTCGCTCAACCTCGGCACCGCCACCCTGGTCGACAAGAACGACACGGGCATGTACCTGAATGCCGCCACTTGGGACGGCGAGGACGCCGAGTATGTCGGCCGCGACAAGCTCAGCGGTGGCTCCGGTTTTCTCGGCATCGGCGCGAGCGAACCGAAGGCCTACCATGAGCAGCCCGCCAAGGCGCTGTGGGGTGCCGTGAAGAACCAGTTCTTCGCCGCGATCTTCACCCCCGACCAGCCCGGCTCCGGGCTCGTGGTCCGTCGCGTGAAGGTGCAGCCGCTGCTGCCCGATGTGCCGACGGCCTTCGGCATCACCGCCGATTTCAACGTGGACCTGCCCCGGCTCGAACCCGGCGCCACGGCCACGCTGGGCGGCAAGCTCTACGTCGGCCCGAAGGAGTATGCGCGCCTGAAGACCTTCGAGCAGGGCGAGCATCATGCGATGCAGTTCGACGGGTATTTCTTCAACCGGATCTTCTTCGCCGGGTTCTTCGCGCCGTTGTTGCTCACGCTCCTCAACTGGTTCCACAGCTTCCTCGGCAACTGGGGCTGGGCGATCATCTTCACCACGCTCCTGCTCAAGACCGTCACGCTGCCGCTCACGCTCAGCGCCGCGAAATCCTCCAAGCGCATGGCCAAGATCCAGCCGCGCCTGAAGGAGATCAACGAGAAGTACGCCGACAACCCGCAGAAGAAGCAGAAGGCGACGCTCGAGCTGTTCAAGGAGGCCAAGGTCAACCCGGTCGGCGGCTGTCTCCCGATCCTCATCACGATGCCGTTCTTCATCGGCTTCTTCGCGATGCTCCAGACCTCCTCCGATCTGCGCTTCGCCGAATGGTTCTGGATCACGGATCTCGCCTCGCCCGACACCGTGGCCACGATCCCGCTCTTCGGTTTCAAGTTCCCGCTCAACATCATGCCGCTGCTGATGGGCATCACCTCGATCGTGCAGATGCAGCTGATGCCCACGCCGTCGATGGACAACACGCAGGCGAAGATGATGAAGTTCATGCCACTGATGTTTGTGGTGTTCTGCTACGGCTTCGGCTCGGGCCTCGCGCTCTACTGGACGATCTCGAACCTCTTCACGATCGGCCAGCAGCTCATCATCAACCGGATGCCGGACCACGATCCGCTGCCGGCGCCCGCCGCGGGCGGCGTGAAGAACGTCACCCCCGCGGGCAAGCGCCCGAACCGCAAATAAGCCATCGCGCTCCGCCGGGTTTTCCCTCTCAACTTAAGCACCTCAACACCCCGAACACCTCATCACCATGGCCGGCCATAGCAAATGGGCTAAGCTCAAACACTTCAAAGGCGCGATCGACGCCAAGCGCGGCAAGATCTTCAGCAGCCTCGGCAAGGAAATCACCATCGCGGCGCGCGCCGGTGGCGGCAACCCCGACTCCAACGCTCGCCTGCGTACGATCCTGATCAAGGCGCGCGACGCCAACATGCCCAACGACAACGTCGAGCGCGCCATCAAGAAGGGCACCGGCGAGCTCGCGGGCGCGGCGATCGAGCAGATGACGTACGAAGGCTACGCGCCGGCCGGCGCCGGGGTCATCGTCGAGGTCACCACCGACAACAAGAACCGCGC
>JAEXPL010000127.1 GCA_023446865.1 Verrucomicrobiota bacterium
CCTGAGGGGTGGCGCGCTGGCCTTCGCCGCTTCCGCCGCCGAAGCTGCCCGGGCCGCCGCCGGGGCGGCGGGTGAAGTCGATGTCGAGGCCGCGGGCTTTCGCGATGTCCTTGGCTTTGGCGAGGACCTCGGGCGTGGGCGGGCCGTTGAAGGCGAAGCCGGCCTCGCGCAGGATGTCGCGGCGGGCGGCGCGGAGCTCGTCCTCGGTGAGCGTCTTCGGGGCGGCGCCGGCACCGGGGGCGGCGGGCGGAGGTTCGGCGCGGCGGGCGGCGAGAATCTCGTCGGGGAGGCGCACGCGTAGGGCGGAGTTGGCGACAACGAGCGCGCCGGCGCGGCGGGCGACGACGATGGAGACGTTGGCCGTCATGCCCGGGCGGAGCTTGAGGTCGGCATTGTCGACGGCGACGACGGTCTCGTAGGTGACGACGTTGGAGACGGTCTTCGGGGCGTTGCGGATCTGCGCGATGGTGCCGCGGAAGGTGCGGTTGGGGAAGGCGTCGACGGTGAAGGTGACGGGCTGGCCGG
Source organism: Verrucomicrobiota bacterium (assembly GCA_023446865.1). Lineage (GTDB taxonomy): Bacteria > Verrucomicrobiota > Verrucomicrobiia > Opitutales > Opitutaceae > CAJCBL01. The sequence continues at coordinate 526 of JAEXPL010000127.1, forward strand.
ACTCGACCGCGCCGACATCGGCCTCGGCGACGGCGGCGACGATCTGCATCTTGGTGAGGTCGTTGACGATGGTGAAGAGGGTGGGGGCGTTGAAGTTGGCGGCGACGGTCTTGCCCTTCTCGGTGGCGCGGTCGAGGACGATGCCGTCGATGGGGGCGGTGATGGTGCAGCGGTCGAGATCGACGCGGGCGTTGGCGAGCGAGGCCTGGCGGGTGAGCAGGCCGGCCTCGGCCTGGGCAAGCTGCGCCTCGGCCTGGTCGAGCTCCTGTTGGGAGACGAGATTCTTGGCGCGGAGCTCGCGCATGCGCTCGGCGTTGAGGCGCGCGAGCTGGGTGGATGCGGTGGTGGAGGCGACGTCGGCCTCGGCCTGTTTCACGCGTTGCTGGTAGGTCGACGGATCGATGCGGGCGAGCACGTCGCCGGCATGGACGGGGGTGTTGTAGTCGACGAGCACCTCCGCGATGAGACCGGAGATCTGGGAACTCACATCGATGTTGGTGACCGACTCGAGCGTGCCGGTGGCGGTGACGCTTTGGGTGAGATCGCCGCGCGCGACCGTCGCGGTGGTAAAGACCGGAGCCGGGGCGGGGCTACGCAGCCACCAAGAGATGCCGCCAGCGACAACGGCGACGGCAGCGAGGGCGATGAGGACTTTGGCGAGGATTGATCCGGTGGAGCGGGCCATGGCGGGGAAGAGGAAGATCGGGCCGACCCGGCGAGCGGGGGCGGCGTGGCGAAGGACGCGGGGGCGAAGGGCGAAGTTACAACGGAGTGCTGACGCTGGCGCAAGGCGTCGCGCAGAGGAGTCGGTGGGCTCGTGGTGCGGATGTTGAATCGGAGACTGGACCGACGCAGCGGGCGAATGTCGGGAGTGTCCGGTCGCAGACCGGACCTACGGGACGTGACAGCCGGAGCGCGAGCCGGCGACTCACGTCGACGCGTAGACGCTGCGGAGCGCCTCGGCGACATTGGGCGGGACGAACTTGCTGACATCGCCGCCGTGCCGGGCGACCTGCTTCACCAGCGAGCTGCTCGTATAGGAGAAATTCTCGTTGGGCATGACGAACACCGCCTCGATCGAGCCCTTCAGGTGGCGGTTCATCAACGCCATGTTGAACTCGAACTCGAAGTCCGAGAACGCCCGCAAACCGCGGATGACGGCGACCGCGCCCTCCTGTTCGGCAAAATCGACCATCAGCCCGTCGAAGATCTGCACGCTCACGTTGGGTAGCGCGACGATGCTCGGCTGAATGAGCTCAACGCGGCGTTCGGCGGTGAAGAGCGGTCCCTTGCCGGGATTGCTCGCGACACCGATGACGACGCGATCGAACAGCCGGATCGCGCGCTGGAGGACGTCGAGATGGCCGTAGGTGATCGGGTCGAAGGTGCCCGGGAAGATACAGGTGCGCATGGCGGTGGGGAGGAGCGAAAGGAGCGGAGGATCGGCGATGGAGTTCGCAGAAGCGAAGGGCCATCTCCGGAGTTGCACCGGAGGTTAGTGGCGTTTGCACTGCGCACGCAATCTTTGCGACAAGCCACCGCCACGGAATGAACCTGCCGAATCTCATCACGCTCTCGCGCATCCCGCTGACTTTTGCGGTCGTGCTGCTGATATTCTGCGAATGGACGGGGGCGGCGACCGCGGCCTTCGTGTTGTTCATCGTCTGCGGCGTCACCGACTGGCTCGACGGCCACCTGGCGCGCAAACACGGCGCGGTGTCCAACTTCGGGATCTTCATGGATGCGCTCACCGACAAGATCGCGGTGCTCGGCGTGCTCGTGGCGCTGACGGACGCGCGACTGGTGCTGCCGCACTCGCGGATCATTCCGGTGCTCATGTTGCTGCTGATCCTCACCCGGGACTTCATGATCACCGGCATGCGTCTGATGGCGGCGAAGGAGGGCGTGGTCGTGGCGGCGGAGAAGGGCGGCAAGTTCAAGACGATCCTGCAGATCGTCGCGATTAGCGCGCTGCTGCTCGTACCGGCGGTGGAGCGCGACCTGAACCATTTCCTGCAGGCCGACCTCTCGCCTGTGATGCCGTGGCTGCGGTGGTTCGCGTTCAGTACCTATGCGGTGGCGACGTTCCTGACGCTGGATTCCGGTGTGCGCTACGTCCTGAAATACCGGTACCTCTTTGCGGAGAAGAAGCCGTGACGCTGAAACATCCGGAGTGGCCCCGACGCTGGCCGACGGCGTTGGTGGTGGGGCTGGCGACGCTTGGACCGATCGGGCGCATCCCGTGGGCGCCCGGCACGTGGGGCACGTTGGCGGGGGTGCTGTTCTTCGCCGGCGTGCTCACGCATCTGCCGACGGCGGCTCTGCTTGCGGTGGCGCTCCTGTTGTCGTGGGCCGCAGTGGGCCTCTGCGGTGAGGCGGAACTGCGGCTGGGGCGGAGAGACCCCGGCTGCGTGATCCTCGACGAGTTTGCCGTGATGCCGCTGTGCTTCCTCGGCTGGCCGGAACTCGCGGCGATCGTGCCGTCGCCGTGGGTGGTCTTTGCGCTGGGCTTCGCGCTCTTCCGGCTGCTCGATATCCGGAAACCGTTTGGTATCGGTTCCCTACAGACGCTGCCCGGCGGTTGGGGTGTGGTGGCCGACGACTTTGCCGCCGCCCTCGGTACCTGCCTGCTGCTGCACATCGGCATCCGGTTCTACTCAGTGATGTGAGAGGCGGCCCTCGTGTCCGTGCCGGGTCGGGCGTCGGCGACAACCACCGCTCGTGGAAACCGAACGCGAGTCGCCGTCGTACGCCCTTCGGGCCGGGCCTTGGGCGTGGGCAACCGTCGCGGACTTCATACGCACGTTAGCACGCAGCGTCGCTTGCCGCCTCACGACCCACGCCCACCGTGCCCGGAAAGCGCCGTCGAGGTGCGGTTCGCTTTTCTCCCCACTCACGATTCCCTTCCCACGGCCGATCTCCTCTCCGGAGCGGATAGCTTTTCCCCTATGACCAAAACCCAAAATTGTCACTCGAGCCCGTCGTTGGTGCGTGCGCTCGTTCTTGCAACCCTCGCTTTCGGCGCGCTCGCCGTCGGCGCCGCGCCGTCGGGCGGTCCCTACGGTCCGCTGCCTCAGCGGTACGAGGTTCCTGCGGGCGCGGCCCATGTATTTTACGTCGCGCCTGACGCCAAGGCCGAGGCCACTGGCGCCACGGTTGCCGAGCCCACTTCGTTGGCGTCGGCCATCGAGCGCGTGGTAACCGGCGACGCGATCATTCTGCGCGGCGGCGAGTACCGCACCGGCAGCCTCAAGCTCAACCAGGGCGTCGTGCTCCAGCCGTACGGCGACGAGAAACCGGTGATCAAGGGCACGAAGGTGGCGTCCGATTGGACCAAGCAGCGCAATGGTCTCTGGCGCACCACCTGGGCGACCCTCTTTCCGGCCCGGCCGGCCGATTGGTGGGGACGGAGCAGCGTGGGCCAGACCACGCCGATGCACCGTTTCAACAACGACATGGTCTTCGTCGACGGCAAGCCGCTCCAGTCCGCGGCTTGGGAGGGCGAACTCAACGAGGGCAATTTCTACATCGATTACGAGAACGGCCAGGTCTACCTCGCCCTTGATCCAACCAAGCATGTCGTCGAGATCACGGCCCACGACGGAGCCCTCATCCGCGTGACCGGCGAGGTCCACGGCAAGAAGTCCGACAAGAAGGGCTACACGCTCCGCGGCCTGACCTTCACCCAGTTCGCCTACCGCGCGCTCGAGGTCGAGGGCGTCGAGCCTGGGGCCGTCGCCGATCCCGCCTCATTCGGCAAGGATGTTGTCGGCACCACCATCGAGGACTGCACGATCACCCATTGCTCGCGCGTGGCCGGCTATTTCCGCGGCGACGGCTTCACGATGCGCCGCTGCCGCGTGAGCGATACCTCCACCGAGGGCGTCTACCTCATTTCCTCGTCGGACTGCCTGCTTGAGAAGAACGTCTTCGCGCGCGACAACGTCGAGAAGATCGTCGGCTATTTCCCCTCGGCGGTGAAGATCTTCAACCAGACCCGCCGCGTCGTCTGCCGCGACAACCTCGTGATGGACCAGCCCGAATCCAACGGCATCTGGTACGACGTGGGCAATGTCGACGGGGTGTTCGTCGACAACTGGATCGAGAACTGCACCGACGGCTTCTTCTTCGAGATCTCCAAAAACGCGGTCGTCGCCGGCAACGTCTTTGTCGACTGCGAGAAGGGCGTACGCTCCCTCAACAGCAGCGGCGTGCGGGTCTACCACAACACCTTCGTCAACACCGGCGCAGCCTTCGAGCGCGACGGACGCAGCGCCGTGGGCGACCACTTCGGCTGGCACCCGGCGACCGGCCCGGACGTCGAGGAGCGCGTGAACCACGTGTTCATGGGCAACCTCATCGTGGCCGACCAAGCCCTGCGCCTGCCGGCGTGGAGCTACCGCATCGGCGATTCGTCGCCGTACACCCCGCTGGTGGTGTTCGGGCAACCGCAGAAACTCGCCGATCGGCTCACGATGCCGCACGTGAAGCAGTTCGACGGCAACGTCTACGTGCGCAGCGGCACGGCCCTTCCCGGCACCCTGGTGAGCTGGAGCCCGTCGGCGGGCGAGAAGACAAATATCGAATACGCGAGCCTCGCCGACTTCCGCAAGGTACAGCCGGGGTACGAGGCGCACAGCCTGGAGTTCGGACTGCCGTCGAGCGCGGCGGTGCGCAGTGTCTTCCTGAAGAACTTCGAGCTCGTGCCGAGTTTCACCGCGACCGTGCCGGCGGAGACGCTGCCCGCCGAAGTGCAGAAGTTGCTCGGCTGGTCTGCGGCCGACGCGACCACGCCCGGCGCCTACCGGCGCTGAGCGACCCGGGCGCTCACGATCACTGCGGATTCATCCCAGGCGCGGCTCCGGTCGCGCCTGTTTTGTTTGCGGCGCTGCGACAGCGAAGTGCCCTCGGCGGCCGGAGCTTGACGATCCTGCTCCGATCCGTGAGCGCCCGGCCACGAGCGTACTGCGTCTCATTCCTCGAGCGTCGTGATGTCGCCTTCGGGCAGGCCTTGGGCGCGGGCCTTGAGGACGCGGCGCATGATCTTTCCGCTGCGGGTTTTCGGGAGTTGGGTGACGAACGTGAGTTTCTCCGGCTTGGCGATCGGGCCGAGTTCGTGGGCGACGTGCTTGATGATGGCGTCGTGCAGTTCCTCCGAGGGCGCATTGCCGGCGCGCAGGATCACGTAGGCGTGAATCGCCTGGCCCTTCACCTCGTGGGCGATGCCGATCACGGCGGCCTCGGCCACGGCCGGGTGGCTGACAAGCGCGCTCTCGACCTCGGCGGTGCCGAGGCGGTAGCCGGAGACCTTGATGACGTCGTCGACGCGGCCGATGACCCAGATGTAGCCGTTCTCGTCGCGGCGGGCGCTGTCGCCGGTGAAGTAGACTCCCGGATACTTGCTCCAGTACTGCTGCACGTAGCGGTTGGAGTCGCCGTAGATGGTGCGCAGCATGGCGGGCCAAGGGCGTTTGATCACGAGATAGCCCTCCTCGCCCGGGCCGACCTGTTTGCCGTGATCGTCGAGGATGTCGACCTCGACGCCCGGGAAGGGGAGCGTGGCGCTTCCGGGATCGAGATCCATCGTCGGCAGCGGGGTGATCATGAACATGCCGGTCTCGGTCTGCCACCAGGTGTCCATGATGGGGCAACGTTCCTTGCCGAT
>JAEXPL010000128.1 GCA_023446865.1 Verrucomicrobiota bacterium
TTGAAGGCCGGGGCGTCTGCGGTGAAGGCGCGGATGGCGGCGTTGTTGAGGATGTTGCCCAAGCCCTGCGGGCCGACGAGGGCGGAGGGGGAGACCCAGACGGCGCCGTTGTTGAGCCCGCCCGAGAGGGCGAGCGCGGCGGCGTAGGAGTACAGGGTGGTGGTGGCGGCGCTGCCGATGGGGACGAAGCCGGTCGTGCCGGCGGTGGCGGGCAGGTTGGTGCCCGGGAGGCTGCCGTTGTGCTCCTGGGCGTAGACGAGAGCGGCTTGGCCGATGCTGCGGATGTTCGCGAGATCGGAGGCGCGCTGGGCGTTCTCGCGGACCTTCCCGACGACCGGGATGAGGATCGCGGCGAGCACGCCGATGATGGCGATGACGGTGAGCAGTTCGACGAGGGTGAAGCCCTCGGACGGGTGTTTGCACTTACGCATTTTCGTACCTTCTGGCTACGGGTTTGCGTGGGGTTTGGAAGTGCAGGGGGCGTTATGAGACTCCACAAACGCATGACGCGGGCAAGCGCAATCTCGCCCGGAGTCGCCGGTCGCCGCGGAGGGGAGGGGGGCGGCTGCTTCGTCAGCTCGACGATGAGACTCAGGGTGATCTGCTCGCGCCGGGTCTCGAGGTCGCGCAGCTCCGGGTGGTCGGATTCACCGAACGGTTTCTCGACGACGCTCTTGAGTTCGAGGTGCCGCGCGACGCCCTGCAGGCTCTCGAGGCCGTAGAAGTGCTGGTGGTTCCGTTGCGTGTACGCCTCCTTCTGCCCGACGACAGCACCCTGTAATCCAGTGCCAGCACAGGACACCGTAGAGCCCGGGGAAGGAGATCCGCTACCCGCCGCACGGCTGGAGCATGCGGTACGCCTCCGCGAGGAAGATCGGCGACCCTGCCTAGTCGAGGTGCTCCAGAAAATTCTCGGCCTGGCCAAAGCGGGACGAACCGTCCGGGAACGGGTGTGCCAATGTGGGTCGGCGTCGAGGATCCGCTCCTTGGTGTTCGCCGCCACCTGGTCCCAGAGGTGGTACTTCTTGAAGGCGTCGACGTTCAGCCAGCCTTCGCGCACGTTGCCGCCGCAGCCGTAGTTGACCTTTTCGGGCAATGCGGGGGGCGACCGGTAAACGAGGGGCGGGCGTCATGATGACTTGGCGAAGACGGCGACGCCTCGCTGCGCCGGTGATCGCGGGCGGCGGCAAGCTTCGTTGTTGGCGGTGCGAGCCCGGCGAGGGAGGGCGCCGGGGCGATGTGGAGCGGCTTCGCTCGTGACAGTGCGCGGACCGTGCGCCAGATCGTTGGCGCATGTGGTCGAGACTTCTCGCAAACCTCCGTCGTCCCGCCAACGGCTGGGGCTGGCTGCGCTGGCTGCTGGTGCCGATCATCGGTGCCGATACGACGGTCACGCTGCTGGGCCAGCCCGCGAGCTACTGGGCGAAGCCGCTCACCGGGGTCGAAGGCAACGACTTCTTCGCCTGGTTCCTGGTCCGCGGCCCGGGCTTCTTCCTCGTCACTTCCGCCGGCTACATCCTGCTCGCGGTGCTGGTGGTCACGTTCCTGCCGCGGCGCCTAGCGTTGGCGAGTTTTCTCGCCTACACGCTCGGGCACTACTTCGGCGCCTGCACGTGGCTCTCCTACCACTTCGATTGCGGAATGTGGTTGGTCGTAACCTACGCGATCGGTCTCTCGCTCCTCATCGCCTCGGTGCTGCTCGCCGAGGAGTGCCGGCCGGGTTCCGGGGGCTGAGCGGGCCGGGCGGTGCAACGGCTGGGGGCGGCTCAGCCAACCATTCGGTCGAGTGCCGAGAGAAGAGCGACGAGCGGCCCGGTCCCGGAGGAACACGAGCGAAGCATTCGTTCTGCAGGGTCGCCACCGACGGTTTGACCCTCGTCCCTCGACCGCATCATCGCCGCTCAGCGGCCCTGGCGAACCGCGGTGAAGAGGTATTGTTGGGCCAGTCCGGCCAAGGCCCCGAAGTGGACCCGGCCGAACTGCGCGAGGTGGGCGGGTTTCCAGCCGGCGAGGCCGTAGCGCTCGGCGAGTGCGCGCAGAATCCAGACATCGACGGGGAACGCCTCGAGCCGGCCCGCACCGAACAGCAGCGTGCAGTCCGCCACCTTCTCCCCGACGCCGGGCAGTTCGCAGAGGGCGACCTTCGCGTCGGCATATGGCGCGGCTTCCACGCGTGCGAGCCAGCCGGGGCGGACGGCGAGGAACTGGGCGGTCTCGTGCACGTAACGGGCCCGGAAGCCGAGGGCGCAGCGGCGAAGCTCGACCTCGCCGACGGCGGCGAGGCGGTCCCAGGTCGGCAGAGCGTGGATACCGGGGGCGAGCTCGGCACCGAAGCGGGCGGCGAGTGTCTCGCAGAGTTGGCGGATTTGCGGGATCTGCTTGGTCGAGCTGAGGATGAAGGCCAGCAACGTCTCGGCGAAGGGCTGGCGCAGCAGAATCAGGCCCGGGCAGGCGGCGACAGCCCGGGCGAGCACGGAGTCGCTCCCGAGCGGGAGGCGGGAAAGCGCGGTGTCGAGCGTGGCCGCCATCGCGAGGTACGAACACAACGCCTCTGCGGCGGCGGCCGGATCAGTCGCCGCGCGGAACTCAAGAGGCCGCGCCGTACCGGCGAAGCGGAGCTGGACCGCGTGCTGCGCGAAGACGCCTTGCCACTCGGTGCCGTTATTGACCGGGCGCCAGCGGAACGCCTGCCCGCCGTCGAGCGTCTCGCGGAGACTCTCCGCGTCGAAACGGTGGGGCAGGTCGAGGGCCTTCCACGGTGACCAGGGCACCGCAGCTGTCGGCGAGGGTGCCACGTGCGGGTGCGGGTCCGCCGCGGTTATTTCTTCGCCGCCGGAGCGCTCCAAAGGAAACTGGCGAGCTCGGCTATGGTCTCGCCTTCGGGGGAGCGGGCCGTCACCCGCCAGGCGGCGGCGCGGGTCTTCGCGTTGGGCCAGTCGCTGCCGGTGATGCCGATCTGGTAGACGTGCTCGCCGGCCCGAAGCCCGGCCGGGAACGTGAAAGTGCGGATCGTCGGATCGCCGGGAAGCACGATCTCGACCACCACGGCCGAGCCGGCTGCGGCAGAGTCGGCGTTGATGCGGGTCAGGAGGTAATAGCCGGCGTGGGCCTCGGGCTGGGTCCGCAGTACGATTTCGCGGCCGGAGTTTTCGGTGCCTCCGACGTATTCCGAGATGCGGCGGAAGGAATCGGCCTCGCGGTACGAGGGCCAGACCCGAACGATCGTGGTGGCGGCCGGCAGGAGCAGGGGCGCGGAGAGCAGGAGCAGGACGGCGACGAGGCGCGGAGACATGGCAGGGCGAATAGCGGGCGCGGCGAGGGCTGGCAAGGGCGACGGTGGGCGATCGTGCGGCGGTGGCGGGGCGCGAAGGGGACAAAAAAAGCGCACCGCGTGGAGCGGTGCGCCGAAATGAGTGCGGAGAGGCGTCAGTTGACGCTGACCGTGCGGTGTTCCTTGTCGAAATTCACCACGCCGTCGCGGATCGCGAAGAGGGTGTGATCACGGCCCATATCGACGCCGGCGCCCGCGTGGAAACGCGTGCCGCGCTGGCGGACGATGATGTTGCCGGCGATGACCGCCTGGCCGCCGAACAGCTTGATGCCAAGGCGCTTCGCCTTGCTGTCGCGACCGTTGCACGATGTGCCCTGACCTTTTTTGTGCGCCATGACGAATCCTTAGGCAGAGATGGTTTTGATTTTGAGAACGGAGAGATCCTGGCGGTGCCCCGTGCGGCGCTCGTAGCCCTTGCGCTTGGTCTTCTTGTAGATGACGACCTTCTTGCCGCGCTTGTTCTCGAGGACCTCGGCGGTCACCGACGCGCCGGCCACCGTGGGGGTGCCGATCTTGATCTCGGCGCCTTCGCCGACGGAGAGGACGTCGTTGATCTCGACAGTGGAGCCCTTTTCGGCCTTGGGAAAACGATCGACGATCAGCACGTCGCCCTCGGTGACGACGAACTGTTTCCCCTGTGTCTTGATGGTGGCTTTCATTGGAAAAGCTCGCGAAGAAACGGTTGCGGGGGAGCGGAAGCAAGACCTTTTTCGGGCAAGTTTCGCAGTTTGCCGTTTTCGCCGGTCGGGCTCGGTCGGCGGTCGTGGGCGATCGCGGCGCGAGGTTGAGAACGGGCGGCTTCGGCGCGATCTTTTTCCGCGCCGCTCCAAGGGGGAGTCGCACGGGGGCCCCTCGGCGCACTGGCATGACCTCTTCGACACGCAGCCGCAATGGCACGGTACCGATCGCAATCCTGCTCCCGCACGCTCCGATCTTGGTGCCGGCGGTGGCGGGCGATCGGTTGGCCGACTGCCGCAGGTCTGTGGCGGCGATGCAGGAGGCGGCGCGGCGGGTGATGGCGGCGCGGCCGGATGCCGTGGTGCTGGTCTCGCCGCATGCGCCGCGGGTGGGGGGAGCCTATGGCGTGACGAAGGGGGTGGTGGCCGGATCGCTCGGGCGGTTCGGAGCGCCTGGGGCCGCGGTGCGGCTGCCTGGCGATGCGGCGCTTGCAGAAAGGTTACGCACCGTGGCGGCGGCGCGCGGCGTGGCCACGACGGGCCTCGGCGGGACGGATCTCGACCACGGCAGCGTGGTACCGCTCTGGTTCCTGGCGGAGGCGGGCTGGCGCGGCCCGACCGTGGTGGTGGCGCTCGACGGCAACGACAACGCGCACATCGGCGAACTCGGGGAGTGTGTGGCCGCCGCCGCTGGAGATCTTGGCCGGCGTGTGGCGGTGGTCGCCAGCGGAGACATGAGCCATCGCCTCCAGCCCGGCGCGCCTTGCGGTTACGATCCGCGGGCGGCGGAGTTCGACACCACCTTTATCGCACAACTGCGCCGCGGCGCGACGCGGGAGCTGGCCGCGGCGGTGGCGGCGTTGCAGGAACGGGCGGCGGAGGACGTGGTGGAGGCGACGCTGTTCGCCTTCGGCGCCGGCGGTTGGTCGGCGGAGGGACGGGAAGTGCTCTCGTACGAGGGGCCGTTCGGCGTGGGTTATGGTGTGGCGGTGCTCCATGTGGCGGGCCCAGCGGGTGCGGAGGGGGCCGCAGCAGCGGCGGCGGCTCCGCAGGCGATTTTGCCGGCGGTGGCGCGGGCCTCGATCGGCGCGGCGCTCGGCCTGCCGGCGGCGCTCCCGGAACCAGCGTCCGGAGGTTGTCCGGGAAGCAACGGAGTCTTCGTGACGTTGCACGAGGCGGGCGGCCGATTGCGGGGATGTATCGGGACGTTGGCTTCGCAGACGGGCGACCTCGCGGTCGAGACGTGGCGGATGGCGCGCGAGGCGGCGTTGCACGATCCGCGGTTTTCCCCGGTGCGGGCCGACGAACTGGCCGGGCTGCGCCTCGAGGTGACGGTGCTCGAGCCGATGGAGGACATCGCTTCGGAGGCGGAGCTCGATCCACTTCGTTGGGGCGTGGTGGTGCGTGCGGACGACGGGCGTCGCGGGTTGCTGCTGCCGGATATCCCCGGGGTGACGACCATCGCGGAGCAGGTGGCGATCGCGCGGCGCAAAGCCGGGATCGGGCCGGACGAACCGGTGCGCCTGCAGCGGTTTGCGGCGCGGCGGCTTGAGGAGACGGAGCGGCGATGAGCGCGGCGGTCGAGCTGCCGATGGCGCGTTGGTGGCGGCCGCTCGGAGGCGGACGGCTCGAGTGCACGCTGTGCCCGCGGCGCTGCAAGCTGCGGGAAGGGCAAGACGGCTTCTGCTTTTCGCGCGGCAACCGCGGTGGCGCGATGCGGCTGGTGACGCACGGGCGCACGAGCGGGTTCGCCGTCGACCCGATCGAGAAGAAGCCGCTGGCGCAGTTTCTCCCCGGCTCGCGCGTGCTGTCGTTCGGCACTGCGGGCTGCAACCTGGCGTGCCGGTTCTGCCAGAACTGGCGGATCACGCGGGCCGGCGCGGAGGTGTTGGCGGCGGAGCCGGTGACGCCGGAGGCGATCGCGGCGGCGGCGGTGCGCGAACGCTGTGCGTCGGTAGCGTTCACCTACAACGACCCGGTGATCTTCGCCGAGTTTGCGCTGGAGGTCGCGGCGGCGTGCCGCGCGGCCGGGCTGCGGACAGTGGCGGTGACGGCTGGCTACATCGAGCCGGCGGCGCGCGCGGAGTTCTTCGGCGGGATGGATGCGGCCAACGTGGACCTGAAGGGCTTCACCGAGGAGTTCTACGGACGGTTTTGTGGAGCGCGGCTTGGCGCTGTGCTCGACACGCTTGCGTGGCTGCACCGGGAGACGCGGGTGTGGCTCGAGGTGACGACACTGCTCATCCCCGGCCTCAACGATTCCGACGCCGAACTCGACCGCGCGAGCGACTGGTTTGCGGCGAACCTCGGGCCGGACGTGCCGTGGCATTTCTCCGCGTTCCATCCCGACTGCGCGATGCTCGACCGTTCGCCCACGCCTCCGGCGACGCTTGCGCGCGCCCGGCGGATCGCGCAGGCCAAGGGGCTGCGCTACGTCTACACCGGCAACGTGCGCGATCGTGACGGCGGGCGGACTTGGTGCCCGCATTGCGGCAAGTGCGTGATCGACCGCGACGGGTTCCGGCTGGTCGGCTGCCTCGTGCGCGAGGGCCGGTGCGAGTTCTGCGGCGGGGCGGTGGCGGGGGTGTTCGGCCGTTGAGCGGTTTCGAAAACGACGAAACCGGCCCACGTGGGACCGGTTTCGTGATCGGGAAATGGCGACGGAGCGCTACTTCTTGTCGGTGGGTTTGATCACCGGCTCGGGGATCTCGAGAAGCCCGGCGTTCATCAGGTCGATGCTCAGGTCGTAGTGGCGCCGGCGCTTGTAGTCGTCGGGGAAGATGACGCGGCCCTGCTCGAGGCGTTTCTGGAGGGCGGCGAGGGCCTCGAGTTCCTGCTGGCGCTTGAGGGCGGCGAGGCGGGCGAGCTCACGCTCCTCGGCGGCCTTGCGCTCGTTCTCGGCATCCTCCAAGGCCTTGAGGGCGGCGAGGCGCTTGGCTTCGGCTTCGGCGGCCTCCTGCTCGCGCTGGGCGGCGAGGCGTTTGGCTTCAAGTTCGGCCTGCTCGGCGGCACGCTTGCGGGCGGCTTCCGCCTCGGCGAGGCGTTTGGCTTCGGCCTCGGCGGCGAGGCGGGCGCGTTCGGCGGCCTCGCGTTCGAGGCGGTCCTGCTCGGCCTTGCGGGCGGCGGCCTCGGCTTCCTGTTTGGCGCGGAGTTCGGCGAGGCGTTTGGCCTCGGCTTCGGCCTCGGCCTTGCGTTGGGCCTCGAGGCGATCGCGCTCGGCCTGCTGGGCGGCGAGCGTGCGGCGCTGTTCCTCCTGTTCGCGGGCGACGCGATCGGCATGGGCGCGGTAGGCAAAGAAGCCGATCAGGGCGAGGAGCAGGACGATGACAGCGATGATGACGCCACGTTTTTTCATGGGACGGAGGAGGTGAGTAGGTCGGAGTGGGTGGCAGAGCGGTTCATGGCAGGTCGCCCACCCGGCGGCAAGGACAGCCACGGCCCCCGGCGGCGAAAAACGGACTTTTCGCACACCGCGGACAAGAGAGTGCAAGATCCGACCGCTGGGGAGCGGAAAGGTTGCGCCCGAGATAGGGAGCGAGGTGCGGCGGGCCGGTTCCGGGCGAGCTGCCGAATCAGCTACCCGGTGGCAGCGGGAATTCGGCGATGCCTTCGTGGGCGGCGTTGGCGGAGGCAAGCGGAAGCGCGTAGGCGAGCGCCTCGGGCCAGGCTTGGCCGCGGTTGAAATGGGCGTGGAGGAGCGCGGCGAGCAGGACATCGCCGGACCCGGTGGCGGACACCTCGCGCACCGGGGGCGGGCGAAGGGTGGTCGTTGTGCCGTCCTTGAGGGCGCACCACACGGGTTTGGCGCCGTCGGTGATGATCCAGGCGGCGACGGGGTGGCGGGCGACGGTCTCGGCCAGGCGCATGGTGAACGCCAGTTCGGACTTGTCGCCGGGTGCGGGGGGCGCGAGGCGGTCGAACTCCTCGCGGTTGATCTTCACGAGTGCGAGCGGACGCTCGACCAGCCACTTCAGCGGCGGGCCGTAGGTATCGGCGACGAGCACGCCCCGCCAGTGCTGGAACAGCTCGCGGAACGCCGCGCCGGTCGGACCCTCCCAGCCGGGGATGCTGCCGCAGACAGCAAGCACGGAGTCGGCCGGTTCGGCGGCGAGGGCGCCGGCGGCGGCACGCACGGCTTCAGGGGCGAGCGGCTGATCGGGGCCGAGGAAGGTGGTTTCGGTGCGCGTGCTGCGGATGACGACCCCGCTGCGGGTCTCCGGTTTGGCGGAGGGGAAGGTCTTCAACGAGAAGCCGTGTTCGCGCAGCCAGGCCTCGACGACAGCGCCGGTGGGCCCGCCCGGGAAGCAGACGGCGGAGTGCGGGGCGCCGAGACGTGCGAGCATCTTGGCGACATTGATGCCCTTGCCGCCGACCTGATGGGAGGAACGGGAGGCGCGCTGGGTGCGGTCGGGCTGCCACTCCTTGAAATGCAGGGTCTGTTCCCAGAGGAGATTGGCGGTGAGGGTGAGGAGATGCGGCATGATGCGGCGGAAAAGTGGTCGATCTGGCGGGTGGGCGCGGCAATCTGCGGCGGCATGGCTGCCGCGGCAAACGCGTTATCCGCTTATCGGCCGGTTCCGCCGCCGGAACACTGGCAACGGCGTGGCACGGTGCGGCTCGCCCGCGAACTCCTGGGCAAGTTTCTCGTGCGGACCCGCGACGGGGTGGCCGAGGCGCGGATGATCACCGAGGTCGAGGCGTACGACGGCGAACGCGACCGCGCCTGCCATGCCCGGGCCGGTCGGACGGCGCGCACGGCGACGATGTACCGGGCGGGCGGCTGCTGGTATGTGTACCTGTGCTACGGCGTGCACGAGATGCTCAACCTCGTGACCGGGCCGGAGGATTGGCCGGCGGCGGTGCTGATCCGCGGCGTGGCCGGGGCGAGCGGCCCGGGCCGGGTGACGCGCACGCTCGGGATCGACCGCCGGCTCAACGGCGCGGCGGTCGCGCCCGCGAGCGGGCGGCACATCGAGGACCGCGGGGTGCGTGTGCCCAGAAAATGGGTGCGAGCGACGCCCCGGGTGGGCGTGGCTTTCGCCGGCCCGGTCTGGGCGGCGAAGCCGTGGCGGTTCGTGATCGATCCGGAGTGGATCGACCGTCTGGCGTTGTCGCCGCCGAGGGGACCAGCCCAGGGCGGAGTATGCGGTTAGGGACCTGTCTGCGTCACCTTCAGGCGGGCGAAGCGATGGGGTCCGGCGGTGCCGACACTTCCCCGTACGCGCACGAGTTCGGTGCCGCCGGGGCCGGACCCGATCAGCTCGGTGATGCTGGTGGACTCGCTCCAGTTCACGAGATCTGTCGAAACCTCGAGGATATAGCGGATGCCGTGCGCGGTCGGATTGCGGGCGAAGACGATGGCGAGGGCGGCCGACTGGCCATCCGGTTCGTACAGCGCAACCACCGGCAGGTGCGTCTGCGCGTTGTCGAGCGGTGCGACGCCTAGGGCGTACTTGAGGAGGTTGGGGACTCCGTCATTGGCGGGGGTGTCGAGTTCGCTGCGCTGCCCGGTCGGCGCGTTGCTGGTGGCGATCCAGTCGGTGAAAGGGATGCCTGCACCGGCGATCGACACGATTGCCGTGGGACTGTCGGCGGTGCCGGATCGGTTGGCGACGCGGACCCAGAACTTTGTTCGTGCCGAGAGTACTGGGGTGGTGAGGGTTGGCGCCGTGGAGCCGGCGACCGGTTGCGCGGTGTCGCCGCTCTCGCCTTGGTACCACTGGTAGGAGAGCGGGGCGGTGCCCGTGGCGACAACGGCAAGCGAGGCCGTGCTGTTTGCTGCGATGGTGGAGTTGGCCGGTCCGGCGGAAATCGACGGGAGCACGGGTGGTAGGACGGTGCAGGATGCCAGCAGTTGGGTGATCCGGTCTCTGGTTCGGTAGGCCTTCACGACGCCGACACCCCGAGCCCACCACTGCTCCTCGTATCGCCACGGACCGTCGTCGGCAGTGGAGAACCGGATGTGCAGGCAGTCGTTGAAGGTGCCGGCGGGTGTATCTACCGTCTCGACTCCGACGAGCCGGAACGCGAACGAAGTGTTCGCTGTCCAGGTGCCGTTGACGTAGGTGTCGGCAGTGGAGACCGAGGCTTCGCCCACCGCCATCGTCGCCGGGAAGCGGAATGTGCCGGCGAAGCGGTTGGTTTGCGGCCCGGGGACGTCGTTGCCGTGGAATCCGACGCTGACGCCGTCACTGGCGAAATAGTCGGTCCAGCTTTCGGCCGCCACGAAACCGCTTTCGGAGACCGCGCCGTAGTCGTTGCGGATGGCCATTGCCTTCGCGGTCACGGGGGTGGCAGCGGCGCCGCCGCCGTAGCTGGTGATGGTCCGATCCAAATCGGTGACGGCGGTGCGGGCCTTGGCGCGCTCGGGGGTGGGGTCATCACGGGTGTAGAGCCATTCATTGCCGACGACGAGCGGGTTGAAGTAGTCGAGCAAGCGGTAGCGTTCGCCGGCAACGCCTGAGATGCCGAGCATGACGGGCCGGCTGCGGGCGATGCCACCCGGTCCGACCACTTCCGCCGTATAGACGTCGTAGGGCGTGTCTGGGAAATAACTGCTAGGCTTTGAGCCAGACCAAGAGGCAGGCGAGGGCGACCATGGCGGCGAAGGTGGCGTGCAGTTTCTCATAGCGAGTGGCGATGCGGCGGAAGGCCTTGAGC
>JAEXPL010000225.1 GCA_023446865.1 Verrucomicrobiota bacterium
TGGCAGAGCTGGGCCGGGCTCTCGTATCCGGAGCTGCTCCGCGAGTTCTTCACCCTTTTCGCCACCGACATCCCGGCCGCCGACCTCGCGCGCATGGCCGCCGCCGCGTACACGAAGTTCGACCACGCCGAGATCGCGCCCCTGCGTCAACTCGACGAGCGAACCTTCGTCCTCGAGCTCTTCCACGGTCCCACGCTCGCCTTCAAGGACTTCGCCCTCCAGTTCCTCGGCCACCTCTACGAGCACCAGTGCGTGACCCGCAACCAGTCGCTCACCGTGCTCGGCGCCACCTCCGGCGACACCGGCGCCGCCGCGATCCACGGCCTGCTCGGCCGGGCCCGCGCCAAGATCTTCGTTCTGTATCCGGACGGCCGAGTCTCGCCGCTGCAGGAGCGCCAGATGGCCTGCACCGGGGCGGACAACGTCTTCGCCCTCGCCGTCGACGGCACGTTCGACGACGCCCAGGCCGCGCTGAAGACGATCTTCGAGGACCAGGATTTCCGCGTCCACCACCGCCTGAGCGCGGTCAACTCGATCAATCTCGCCCGGGTGCTCGCGCAGTGCGTGTACTACCTGTGGGCGTGGCTGCGCCTGCCGGCCGCGGCGCGCGAGCGGGCCGAGTTCATCGTGCCCACGGGCAACTTCGGCAACGTCCTCGCCGGCTGGCTCGTGCAGAAGATGGGCGTGCCGTTCTCGACCTTCCGCGTCGCCACCAACCAGAACGACATCCTCTACCGGCTCTTCACCACCGGCGACTACTCGGTGGCCGACGTGCATCCGAGCCATGCGCCGTCGATGGACATCCAGGTTTCGTCGAACTTCGAGCGCTTCCTCTACTTCGCCGAGAACCGCGACCCGGCCCGCGTGCGCGCCGTGATGGCGGAGTTCAAGCGGACCGGCCGCTACCAGTTCGCGAACTTCAACCGCGACAGCTTCACCACCTCGCGCGCAAGCGACGCCGAGATCGCCGAGATCATCCGCTCCGTGAACCAGCGTTTCGGTTACGTCGTCGACCCGCACACCGCGTGCGGCTTCAAGGACCTGCCGAAGGACCGGCCGGCCGTGGTGCTCTCGACCGCGCACCCGGCGAAGTTCCCCGATGTGATCACGCAGGCGATCGGCCGCGAGGTCACGCACCCGCGTCTGGAGGCGCTGAAGTCGAAGCCGCTCATCAAGCACCGTATCCCCGCCACCGTCGCCGCCGTACGCAGCTTCATCGAGGCGCATTGAGAGCCGGCATTTGGTTTTCCCGACCGCGCTTACATCGCGCACCCGCCGATTCCGGCGGAGATACGGATTCTGTCAGCCGTGAGGCTTGAAGTTGGGACAAGGGTTTGATCCCGACACGCGTCGGTTTCCTCCGTAGCTGTCGGCGTTTCATCTTGTAGGTGAATCAGCATACGACCTAGATCGTTGCATGCGTTTTCTCCAAGACCTCCGTCTTCGTTTTCTGATCGCTGGCGCTGTTCTGGTCGGACTGGTTGGTTGTCAGAATTCGACCTCCAATCCGCTTGGCATCAGCTATTCGGTGGAATCGACCAAGATCACCGAGACGCACTACTCGATCCAGGTCAGCGGGGCTGCGGTGGTGAACGCCGAGGGCATCCGGAACGTCTTCCACAAGGAGGCCCGCAAGCTCGCTGGCGATCACGACTACAAGTATCGGCTCAGCATCGAGTCCTACACCTATTCATCGTCAGGCGGGTTCATGGCCGGTGGTATCTGGATTCCGCAGACCTATCAGCACAACGGACTGCGCGGTAGCGGCTACATCTTCGTTCTCGAAACCAACGGCGGAGCCGCCATCGACATGGATGCTGTGTCGACCGAAGCAGCTGTACCGGCACAGCCGGCGCCCGTCATTCCGCCGCAGGCCTCCGTGGCCCCATGACGCGCGGTGGAGCAATCGCCCTTGCGGGTGTGTTGTCACTCATGGTCACCGGTTGCCAAACCGGTTCCAATGGGGGCCCCAAAACGATCTCGGGTCCGCCGTATCGGCAGAACCTCGAAGAGAAATATGTGCCGATCTCCATTCGCCTGAACGGCGGGGCTCGCGGCGACTTGGCTGACCTGTTTCTGGCGGAACTGCGTGCGACCGCAATGTTCACCGACGTCGGGGACCATCGGTCCGACACCCCCGTGGTTCTGGAGGTGCTCTTCATGAAAACAGAGAAGGACAGCTCCACGGCCACGGGAGTGGCCAAAGGGGTCGTGAGTGGGGCGAGCCTCGGGGTAATTCCGATGCGCTACGAACACGCCTACGCCTTGTCGGTGTCCGTCGTGGTGCGAGGAAGTGAGATCAGACACTACCAGTTCGCACGCGAAGCGAGCTCGACACTCTTCCTCCTTTCCGATCCTCAGGCCAAAGAGCGCGAGGTTTGCCGGGCGCTCATCGCCGCGCTGTTGGCCGCGATGCAGGCCGACGAACTTTTCGAAAAGAGAGTGCCCGCGCTGCTCGAGGCGAGGTAACATTGCGTCCGATCGGAGTTTGTCCGCGCTGACGCGTTGAAACCGATTCGGATCGCCGAACATCTGGTTCTGCTGCGCGATGTCGGCTTCGCCACCACCGAGGTCCTCTGGCGTGCCCACCCGCAGGCTGGATTCTACGCGGTGAAATAGAAACCGCGGGACCGCTCTGTGGCAGTCCCGCGGCTTCCGGAGCTTGCGGCGCGATCAGAGGGTAGTCAGGGCGATCGGAGTGCTCCCGGTAGCCTTCTCCGGTGTCGGATCGCTGAAGAGTTTCTCGTAACCATAACACATGGCAGCGGTGCCGAGCGGCAGGGTGAAGAAGTAACCGATAAAGCAGGCGAACACGCCCACGACGGTCACCAAGCCGACGACAAATAGAAAGGCGAAGCTCCGCCACCAATGTTTGCGGATAACCGCCCGGCTGAGCTTCATCGCGTCCCAGAACTCGAGCCGCTTGTCCATGATCAGCGGCAGCGTGAACGCCCAGCAGACCGAAAGATAGACGAGCGGCACGAGCATCGCGATCGTCCCCACGGTGATCAGCGCGATCGCCGCCGGCATCGCCGTGTGCTGACTGACCATGATTCCGCCCGCGACGCCGAGCGCGATGCCCGGCAATGCGGTGCCGATAGCGAGCACCGCCACCAGCAGTCCGCCGAGAAAGAGCTGGCCGAACTGGTAGCGAAGACCGTCGAAGATGTTGCCAACTTCCGCCTGTTGCCCGCGCACGCAGCGGAGCATGAACGCATAGAGTCCACCCTGTAACGCCGGCCCGACCACAAGGCTCGCCAACGCAACCAGCAGCCCGAGGATCGGGATCTGCGCGAACAGCGAGATGCCGATCTGGACTGCGATCCAGACCGCGACACCGCCGATCACCATTCCCATCTTCGGACCGGTCACCAGCGCCCAAGCCTGACTGATCGCGTCTCCGAGTCCGAGCGTCACGTCACGCGCGGCGACATCAGGTGGCAGCGGCGTGGGGCCAGGATCGCCTGCGGCGGTGGCGCCAAGTACTGGAGACCCCGACGGCATCGGCGGCGGAGGCGGTGCGAGGGGCGGCGGCGAAGCCTGCAGGCTGGCTGCGAACTCCTGCAACTGGCCGAGCGTGGTCCACTCGGTGGCTCCTTCGGGAAGGACGCGGGTGTTGCCGTCGGCGCGACGGTCGCGGATCCATTGCTGAATCGTCTCGAGGGCAACTGGGCCGTATTCGCGGCCATCGGCTCCGATGATTTTGTACATGGTGAGCAGCGTGTGGTGTTTCGCGTCGGTCCGCCATCCGGCCGGGCCGGCGAGCGGGTTCAGGGTGCCGCGATGCTGGCGCCAGCCACCGGAGACGCCAACGAAGAAGTGCAACGCAGGCTTGAGCCGACGCCTCCCGTGCCGAATCTCGCGTTCCGCATGCCGACCGAAACCCGCGAAGTCCGCCCCTTCTCCACGCCGCGCCGTGTCCTCGGCGCCGATGGTCGCGTGCTCACGGTGCCCGACGACTGGGCGCTGCTCCCGCCCGGCGACGCCGCGCTCAGCCGCCGCATCAAGGCCGACGGTCCCTCGTGGACCGTGATCGAGCTCAAGGGCAACAAGCGCTTTTCCCGTGGCATCTGGGCTCCGGCGGCGCGCATCGAGGCATTGCGCGCCGAGCTGCTCGTCGAGCGCATGGATCCGGCGTACACGCGGAAGTTGGAGGCCGGCCGGGCACGCCGCGCCGTCGAGCAGGCCGAGTACGTGGAGGACTTCCGCGGTGCGGTGCTCGCGTTTCTTGCGTTCCATGCGGTGTACCGCGAGGTCGCGGAGCGGATGGCGACGTTGATCACCACCCACGCCACGCCGGTCGGCAGCGGCACGGTGGCGCGCACCGAGCGCATCCCGATCGAGGAGCGCGTCGAGGCCGCCACCATCGCGTGGATGCGCCACCAGACGACCGGCTACGACAACATGGTCATCCCCCGAGTGAAAGGGCAGCGCCGCGAGGTGCGCCGGATGCTGGCCCAGCGCTCGGTGCAGCTGCTCGCCCGCTACCGCCGTGGCGAGCCGGTCGCCCCGGCCACGTGCCCGCTCTGGCGCGCGGTGGTGGGCTGAGCGCCTGCGTCGCTAGCAACGAGGCTGATTGAGGGCGCGTCCGCGGCGGTGCCTTTGCCCCGAAACAAAGGCTTTCCGACGGGGCGGTTCGTTCTCTAGCCTTTGGCCTTTCGCCTCTCGCCCTTCGCCACTCCGCCATGTCCGACTCCGTCACCGCTCTCATCCCGCACCGCCCGCCGTTTCTCTTCGTCGACGAAATCGTTTCGGAGACGGCCGAGACGCTGGTGGCCAAGCGCACCTTTCGCGCCGACGAGGATTTCTACCGCGGCCACTACCCGGGGCAGCCGATCACGCCGGGCGTGCTGCTATGCGAGGCCGTTTTCCAGACCGGTGCGATCCTGATGGCGAAACGGGCCCAGGCCGCCGGGGCAGGGGAGCAGGGCGGGGTGCCGTTGCTGGCGCGGGTGAGCGATGTGAAGTTCCGCAACCCGGTCTTCCCGGGCGACACGATCGAGATCACCGCGAAGATCAAGGAGACCGTGGGCGGGTTCACGATGATGGGCGGCAGCATCACCAGTGGTGGCAAACGCGTGCTCAGCGTCGACTTTGCCGTCGCGTGGAAGACACCCGGAGGCGCGGCATGAGTTTCCTGGGACTTTCCGGCAAGACGGTGCTCGTCGCTGGCGTGGCCAACCGTAAGAGCGTGGCCTGGCACGTCGTGAAGTCGCTCGAGGCCGAGGGCGCGAAGGTGCTCCTGAGCGTGCATTCGGAGAAACGCCGCGTCGAGGTGCAGAAGCTGGCGCCGCAGTTGCCGGTGTTCGTGTGCGATCTCGAGCGCGAGGGCGCGTGCGACGCGTTGGCGGCGGAGGTCGGGCCGCAGTTCGGGCCGATCCACGGCATCGTGCACTCGGTCGCGTTCGCCAACTACGCGGAGGGCTTCAAACCCTTCCACGAGACCAAGCGCGCGGATTTCCTGCAGGCGACGACGATCTCGGCCTTCTCGCTCGTCGAGCTGGCGCGGGCGTTCAAGCCGACCCTCGCGCCCGACGCCTCGGTCGTGGCGATGGGCATCTCCTCGCTGCTCGTGACGGCGGAAAACTACGGCTACATGTCGCCGATCAAGGCCGCGCTCGACGGCATCGTGCGCAACCTCGCCAAGTCGTTCAGTGCCGACACCGCCGTGCGCTTCAACGCCGTGGGCGCCGGCCCGCTCAAGACCGCGAGCAGCTCGGGGATCCCCGGTTATGTCGAGAGCTACCTCTACGCCGAGAAGCTGACCTTCCGCCGCCGGAATCTGGAGACACAGGAGGTGGCCAACGCCGCGCTCTTCCTGCTCAGCCCGCGCTCCAGCGGGATCAACGGCACGACGATGGTCGTCGATGCCGGTCTCGGCCTGAACTACTTCGACAAGGATGTCATCCGGCTCGCCATGCGCCCGGAGACGAAAGCCTGACCGCCGCGATGCGCTTCCAGAACGTCGTCCTCGAATCCCTCGTCGCGGTGCTCCCGCCGCAGGTGTTGACCACCGCCGCGCTGGAGGAGCGCCTCCGCCCGCTCTACGAGCGCCTGCGGCTGCCGTTCGGCCGGTTGGAGCTCATGACCGGCATCAAGGAACGCCGTTTCTGGGAGCCGGGCACGAAGCCTTCCGATGCGAGTGCCCGTGCGGTGCGCGCCGTGCTCGCGCAGACGAAGGTGCCGACGGCCGCGCTGGGCGTGCTGGTCCACGGCGCCGTGTCGCGCGACATGCTGGAGCCGGCCACGGCGGCGTTCGTGCACCGCGCGTCCGGACTGCCGGCCCAGATGCAGGTGCTGGACGTCTCCAACGCGTGTCTCGGTTTCCTGAATTCCTGCACGCTCATCGCGGGCCTGATCGAGTCGGGCCAGATCCGAGCCGGCATCGTTGCGTGCGGCGAGAACGGCGGCCCGCTCGTCGAGGAGACGATCCGCCGGCTCTGCACGAGCGACCTCGACCGTCAGCAGATCAAACCGTTCTTCGCCAACCTCACCATCGGTTCGGGCGCGGTCGCGGCGGTGCTGTGTCACCGCGATCTCGCCCCCGCCGGCGCGCCGCGGTTGGTCGGCGGCGTGGTGCGCGCAGCCAGCGAGCATAGTGCGCTCTGCATGGGTGACCGGGCCGAAGGCGACGCGCTCGCGATGCAGACCGATTCCGAGCAACTGCTCGTCGCCGGTGTCGAGACGGCGCGGCTCACCTGGCAGGACCTCGGCCGCGAATTCGGCCTGGCCGAGAAAGACTTCGACCGCTTCGTCTGCCACCAAGTGGGCGTGGCGCACCGACGGAAGCTGTACGAAACGCTCGGGCTTGATTCGGTGAAGGACTTCTCGACGTTCGAGACGATGGGCAACACCGGCTCGGTGGCGCTGCCGCTCACGCTCTGCCAAGCGCGCGCGGCCGGCTTCATCCAGCCCGGACACCGCGTCGGACTGCTGGGCATCGGCAGCGGAATCAACTGCGTGATGCTCGTCCTGGAATGCTGAACATGGAAAACTGGCGCCAAGAGTATCCCTTTGAATCGCGGTTCTTCGACGTCGGCGACGGCGTGCGGATGCACTACCTCGACGAGGGTCCGGACTCCGACGAGGCCGTGCTCATGCTGCACGGCAACCCGACGTGGTCGTTCTATTACCGCAATGTCGTGCAGGCGCTGCGCGGCCGGATGCGCTGCGTCGTGCCGGACCACATCGGCATGGGCCTTTCCGACAAACCGCCGAGCTACCCGTACCAGCTCGCGCGCCGCATCGGCGACATCCAGAAGCTCCTCGCGCACCTGCGGCTGAAGCGCGTTCACCTCATCGTGCACGACTGGGGTGGCGCGATCGGCATGGGTGTGGCGACGCGCGCGGCCGACCAGACCGGCCGCATCGTAATCCTCAACACCGCCGCCTTTCCCGACGAGCGCATCCCCGGTCGGATCTCCGTCTGCCGCTGGCCGGTGATCGGTTCGCTGCTCGTGCGCGGCTTCAACGGTTTCGCCGGCCCGGCGGTGACGATGGCGGTGACCAAACCGCTCTCGCCGGCAGTGCGAGCCGGCTACCTCGCGCCGTACAATTCCTGGGCAAACCGCGTGGCGGTGCACCACTTCGTGCGCGACATCCCGATGGAGCCGGAGCACCCAAGCCGCGCAATCCTGCAGCAGATCGGCACCGATCTGGCGTGGCTGAAGGCGAAGCCGATCCTAATCGGGTGGGGCGGGAAGGATTTCTGTTTCAACGACCACTTCTTTGAGCGGTGGAAGCAGGCTCTCCCGCACGCCGAGACCGAGCACTATCCCGACGCGGGCCACTATGTCCTCGAAGACGCGCGCGAGTTGCTCATTCCGCGGATCGCGGAGTTCCTCGGGCGGTAGCGCGGCCGATTGGGAACGCCGATGGTAGCCAAACGCTCAGGTGAGCGTTTGGGCGTGCGCGCGGGTTCAAGCATCCGGAATCGAAGGCCTGACGGCCCCGCTACGTCGGAATAGGCGGCGCGCTGTCCGCGCGGCTCAGAGCTTCAGCGCCGGTTTTTCGTCGGGCAGACGACCGTAGAGCTCCGCGATCTCGCGGAGGTAGGCGGTGCTGTTGCGGTCGAGGTTCTCGAGTTGTTCCGCCCGGTAGCGCCATTCCCAGTTGCCGTCGGGTTTCCCGGGGGTGTTGAACCGCGCGGAGCTGTCCAAGCTCAACAGGTCCTGCAGCGGAATGACGGCGAGGCGGCAGGGCGAGGCGAAGGCGGCGCGAATGAAGTCCCACGGAATCTCGGCGCCGCCGACGCGGAAGTAACGGCGGACATGGTCGCGAGTCTTCTCGTCGAGCGTGGCGTACCAGCCGCGGCTGGTGTCGTTGTCGTGCGTGCCGGGATAGAGCACGCAATTGGCTGCGTGATTGTGCGGCAGGTACAGGTTCTTGGCGTCGCCGCCGAAGGCGAACTGCGTGATCGCCATGCCCGGCAGCCCGGTGGCCTCGCGCAGGGCGATAACCTCGGGCGTGAGGACGCCAAGGTCCTCGGCGATGATCTTCGCCGACGGGAAGGCGGTGCGCACGGCACGGAAGAAGTCGAGGCCGGGACCGAGTTCCCAGGTGCCTTTGCGGGCGTTGGGGGCGCCGGCCGGGACGGCCCAATAGCTCTCAAAACCGCGGAAATGGTCGATGCGGACCACGTCGCACAGATCAAAAGTGGCGGCCATTCGGCGTAGCCACCATGCGTAACCGGTCCGTTGATGCGCCGGCCAGTCGTAGAGCGGGTTGCCCCAGAGTTGGCCGTCGGCGGAGAAGTAGTCGGGCGGCACGCCGGCGACGAAGGTCGGGCGACGCGTCGAGGGATCGAGGAGGAAGAGCGTGGGATTGGCCCAGACATCGGCGCTGTCGAGCGCGACGAAGATCGGAACATCGCCGACGACCTCGATTCCGAGTTTGGCGGCGCAGGCGCGGAGCTGACGCCATTGGCCGAAGAAGAGGTACTGGAGGAACTGGTGTGCGAAGATCTTCGGCGCCAGCGTGCGGCGCAGGGTGCCTTTTGCAGCCTTCTCGAAGTTGCGCTGTTCGGCCGGCCATTCCCACCAGGGACGGCCCGCGAAATGGTCCTTCAGAGCGAGGAAGTAGGCGTAATCATCGAGCCAGGCCGACTGCGCGGCGCAGAACTCGGCGAAATCGCCGTAGGGCAACGCGACGGGCTTTCTCTGATAACGGTCGGCCGCGGAGAACAGGACCGGCCATTTTTCCTGCCAGATTGCGCCGAAGTCGACGCGGTCGGAGGGCAGCCGGTCGAGTTTGGCCAGCTCAGCCCGCTGGAGCAGACCGGCCCCAACGAGCGGTTCGAGATCGACGAGGTACGGGTTGCCGGCGAAGGCCGAGAACGATTGGTACGGCGAATTGCCGTAGCCGGTGGAGCCGAGCGGACAAACCTGCCAGTAGCTGAAACCGGCCTTGGCGAGGAATTCGAGGAAACGGGCGGCATGGGCGTTGAGGGTGCCGATGCCGTGCGGACCGGGAAACGAAGTGGGGTGAAGCAGAACGCCGGAGGCTCGGTGATCGAGCCAGTTGAACAGCGGAGCAGTAGTTGGGCTCATTGCGGTACGGACGAAAGCAGGGTTGAGGCCGTGCGGGAAGAACGGACTCGGCGAAATCACCGCCGACTGAAGAGGAAAGAACGGGCAAGAGTTTCACTAGACATAATGCCTATTGTGCGTGCTGATACTGAAGGCTCAAAAGGGGGCTTTGGAGAATCGTGCAATCAGGAAGCATACCTCGCACCTTTCAGGAAGCATACTTCGCACCTTAGTCCTCGTTGGCCGTCCACTTACGCAAACTTCAGGAAGCATACCTCGCACCTTCAATTGTTGGGCTTTGTGTCGATGCAGGAAGTTCGGCTACCCCTCAATTCGCGATGGCAGTTAGCTATAGGAAATTGCGGGAAAGCCTTCTGGAAGAAGTCTCTTGGCATGCCGTTGCCAGACTCGGCCCGAAAGGGTTCCAAACCCCCATGTGGGACTTTAACGTCGCGATGGTGGTGCTGAGTCGAGAAGATCCGTCAAAGGACCACAGGCTGGCAGGTGTGGATGTTGCAGAAAAAAGCACTCCCCCTGAAAAAGCTTTGGCCCTCGCAACGGCCCGCCTCGTCCACATCGGGCAGAAAGCGCAACTGTCCAACCCTGAGGCGAAATTAAGTTTCGAGGAGGCAAGTCGTCTTCCCTTGCTTGCGAAATATGCTGAAGCATTGGTCGGCATTCAATCGGGTGACGACCCTCGATTCGTCATACAGTTCTGGGAGGTGAGAAACGTAGAGAGGAAAGTCTGGGAGGCATTCCAAATGACCCCGGACGAGCTTACAACGATTGCAGGATGCACTTCCCTGATTCGATGGGAACAAGAGCGGGGTGACTTGTGCTGTAATTCCAACTCTCGGTTGCAGGGATTGGACGCGGTTGGCAAACCCGCGTTACTCATCCATCGGATGGGGGGAATTTTCGCATATCGTTTTGGAGGCGAAAGATTCCATCAAAACGTTGTTGCGGTCGTCCCTCGCGCTCCTGCCAACCTGCAGGCCATTTGGTGCTACTGTTCTTCTCCAGATTTTCTTCGTTCAGTGCGTGGAATTGACCAAGCACTTAAGGTAACAAATGCGACGCTCGTTAAAGTCCCATTTGACCTAGCGCACTGGCAGAAGGTAGCAGGAGAGAAGTATCCGCACGGATTGCCGAAGCCGTTTTCGAACGACCCGACGCAATGGCTGTTTAGCGGCCACCCCAAGGGCGCTGATCAGCCCTTGCACGTAGCCGTGGCACGACTGCTCGGTTACCGTTGGCCGCGGCAGACGGGATCCAGCTTCCCTGATTGCCCGGCGCTTGAGTCTGACGGCCTTGAAGAGCTCGCTGACGAAGATGGTATTGTCTGCCTCTCCGCGCTGCGCGGTGAGCGAGCCGCCTCCGATCGTCTTCGATCGCTTATATCTGCGGCCCTTGGCAGCTACGACGAGCACTCCCTGATAGCGGCGACCGGGAGCAAAGCCCGAAGCCTCGAAGATTGGCTCAGCGACGACTTCTTTGCGCAGCACTGCCAGCTCTTCCACCAACGTCCGTTCATCTGGCACATCTGGGACGGCCTGACCGACGGCTTCCACGCACTCGTCAACTATCACAAGCTGGCGGCAGCAGACGGAGCGGGCCGGAAACTCCTCGAAACGCTCACGTTCAGCTACCTAGGCGATTGGATCAAGAAACAGCAGGACGATATCGCGCACAAGAAGCCCGGCGCCGAAGACAGGCTCGTCGCCGCGCAGGCGCTTCAAACGGAACTGAAAGCCATCCTCGCCGGCGTACCTCCGTACGACCTTTTCGTCCGCTGGAAGCCGCTCCACCAGCTGGCCATCGGCTGGGCGCCTGACATCAATGACGGGGTGCGGTTGAACATCCGTCCCTTCATGCTTGCCACCGATGTTGGCCGGAAAGGCGCTGGCATCCTACGCGCCAAGCCCGGCATCAAGTGGGACAAGGACCGCGGCAAAGAGCCTGAACGCTCCAAGGTCGATTTCCCCTGGTTCTGGTCTTGGGATGAAGCCTCCGAAGACTTCGGCGGTGGCTCGACCTTTGACGGCAACCGTTGGAACGACTGCCACTACACCCCCGCCGCCAAACGCGCCGCCCGCGAGCGCCAGGACAATTCGCGCAAACAATGAATCCGTCCCACGCACTTCTCGATGTCGTAGCCGACGGGCTTCGCGCTGCCGCGACCAATTATCACGTCGGGGTCGAGGAACCGCCTTCGGTTGTGCTCTGGACGGACCCGGATGGCGTTTGGAAGCCCCTGGTCGGAATTCTTCAGAATCTGATGCCCGAGCTGCTGGTGCTCGGCGACTTCGCACCCGAGAAGCGGTCCGGACCGGTCATCTGGCTAAAGTGCGCGATCGCCGGCAAGGTCCCTGAGTTCACGTTGCCGGCAGGAACAGTCCCGATCCTCTACCTCCCTGGTGTTGCACGCCACGAACTGCGGAATGCCGATCAGTGCCGTTGGGAGCTCCAGCCTCTCGTCGAATTGCTGTACCGCGGCACCGTCTGGACTCACCGTAATGGCCGAGACTGGACCATCGAAGCCTTCTTCCAAGCCGACGACGGACTGGCGCTTGATCTCTCGAACGACGATCAGACTCGCCTAGCTTTGCGCTCGGCCCTCACCGCGCTGGCGAAGACCCCGGTGTCACAGCTCCGTGGCCATCGCCTTGAAGCGGCAGACTTCAACTCCATCCTTGTCGGGGATACGCCTCGCGACGTCCTGAGCTGGATGGGGGCGGCAGAAGCTGTCCGCAAGGAGTGGGGTCCTGAACGCTGGCAGGCATTTCGCGCCCGGTGTCAGGACGAGTTTGGTTTCGACCCGGAAAGGACCGATACAATCATCGCTGCAGAGAAGCTCGGTCGTCGCGGCAATGCTGCCTGGCGTCGACTTTGGGACCGATACTGCGAGGCGCCCGCCCTGTTCAGCGGTGTCCGGGAAACACTCGATCGCGCTCAGCCGGCGGAACTGGTCCACACCGAGCCAGACTCCTGGCCGGCAGAAAACGAGAAGCAGGAGTCAGAACTTCGCCGCGAGCTGCTCGCCCTGGCGGACGTGCCGCCACATGTCGCTCGGCAGAAGATAGCGGATCTGGAACAACAACACGGCCTTCGCCGCAAATGGGTGTGGGCGAGGCTCGATGAAGCACCGCTCGCGCTGTCCTTGGCGGCGCTTCACCGCTTGGCAGAGGCTACCCGGGTTGTCCCTTCATGTGAGTCAATTTCGCAGTTGGTGACTTGGTATACCGACAGCGGCTGGCAGGCAGATGCGGCCGTCCTTGAGGCGCTCCGACCGCTGCACCAACCACAGGACGTCGCAGCGCTGACCACGGCAATTCGATCGGTCTATGCTCCTTGGTTGGAGGAGTCGGCACGTCGCCTCCAGGACCTCATCGGCAAAACGGGCACCTACAAAGACGCCTCCGTCAAAGCGGCCGAGGGCGAATGCCTTCTCTTCGTCGACGGCCTGCGGTATGACGCCGGCCAGTTGCTCGCCTCGATGCTCGGAGAGGCGAATCTCCAAGTGGAATGCGCCACGCGTTTTGCGGCACTGCCGACCGTAACGCCTACCGCCAAACCCGCAGTTTCCCCAGTCGCGGATCAGTGCCACGGAGCCAATCTTCCCCCGGACTTCAGACCGCTTGGCCCCGACGGAAAAGACCTGACGCCGTATAGCTTCGGGAAGACTCTCGACGGTAGTGGCTACGAGCGGCTCAAGGACGGCGAACTCCTAGGACCGACCTCAACCGATTCCCGCGGGTGGCTCGAAACCGGGCGGATCGACAGTCGCGGCCACGAACTCGGGGCGGAGCTTGCCATGCTCATTCCCGGGGAGCTGCAGCGAGTCGTCTCGCTGGTTGAACAGCTGCTAGCCGCCGGATGGCGCAAGGTGACGATCGTGACCGATCATGGCTGGCTCCTTCTGCCCGGCGGACTGGAAAAGTACGAGCTTCCCGGATTTCTCGTCGAAAGCCGTTGGTCCCGATGCGCCGCGATCAAGGGGCAAAGCAACCCCGGAGTGCAGACCGTGCTCTGGCACTGGAACAACGCCGAACTGGTCGCCGTGGCTCCTGGGGCCAAGGCCTTCAAGAAGGGCGAATCTTATGCCCACGGCGGCGTGAGTCTGCAGGAATGCGTTACTCCCCTCCTCCGCACCACCGCCGGCGGTGGCACTGGTGTTGGTTCAGTGAAGGTCGTGGAGATGAAATGGAAGCGGTTGCGCTGTGCCATCGAGCTCAACCACGGAGCTCCCGGTTTGCGCGTCGATCTCCGACGGGACCCCTCTGACGCGGAGTCTTCCGTGCTTGCTGCGGCACGGGAAATTGAACCCGACGGACAGGTCTCGGTGCTGGTCCCCAACGAGGACCTCGCCGGCAAGAAGGCAACGGTCGTCATTCTCGATGCCGACGGCGCAATTCAGGCAACGGCAGAAACTCAGATCGGCGGGTAACAACCAAGGAAACTACTATGCAACTCGACTCTCTCGACCAACTCGCTGCCCGCCCCTTCGATGGCTTCCTGGTCCGCAAAGATCTCGTGCGGAAATACGCGCGCCAGTACCCCGTCCCCACCTACGTCGTCGAATTTCTGCTTGGACGTTATTGCGCATCCACCGACGAGAAAGAAATTCAGGAAGGCCTCGCGGTCGTCGAACAACAGCTCAACAACCGCACCGTCCGCGCCGGCGAGGAAGAGCTCTTCAAGGCCCGCGCCCGCAACGACGGCACCGTCAAACTGATCGACATCGTCAAGGCCCGCCTCGACGCGAAGAACGACTGCTATCTGGCGGAGCTTCCCAGCCTCAATCTCCGCGACGTTCAGGTCGGCGACAAATTCGTGCGAGAGCACGAGCGTATGCTGACAGATGGCTTCTACGCCGAGGTCACCCTCGGATATGATGCGGTGATTGCCGAGGAACGGAACGGTCGGCCCTTCTTCATCGAGTCGCTTCGACCAATCCAACTCTCAAGCGCCAATGCCCTCGATACGCTCCGTGAAGGGCGGGCTGCCTTCGACCTGAACCAATGGGTTGATTTCCTAATTCGCTCCATCGGCTTGGAACCGTCTGCTCTTTCGGACCGGGCCAAGCAGGTCGTCCTCCTGCGGATGATTCCGTTCGTTGAATCCAATTTCAACATGGTCGAGCTGGGGCCCCGAGGCACCGGCAAGAGCCATCTCTTCCAGCAGATTTCTCCGTACTCCCACCTGATTTCGGGCGGCAAGGCCACGGTGGCGAAGATGTTCGTGAACAATGCGAGTGGCCAAAAGGGCCTCGTTTGCCTCTACGACGTCGTGTGTTTCGATGAAATCTCCGGCGTCTCCTTCGATCAGAAGGACGGCGTCAACATCATGAAGGGCTACATGGCTTCGGGCGAGTTCAGCCGAGGCAAGGAAAGCATTCGAGCCCAAGGGAGTATCGTGATGGTCGGCAACTTCGACGTCGATGTGGAGCAGCAGCAACGCATCGGCCACCTCCTCAGCCCACTCCCCGTGGACATGCGCGATGACACGGCCTTCCAAGACCGCATCCACGCCTACGTGCCCGGATGGGATTTTCCCAAGCTGAATCCAAATCAGCATCTCACCAACAACTTTGGCCTGGTGAGCGATTTCCTGAGCGAGTGCTGGAGCAAGCTGCGCTCCGGCAGCCGTGTGAATGCCCTACAGGGCCGCGTCCGTTTCGGCGGGGCTCTCAGTGGTCGCGACATCGAGGCTGTGAACAAAACGGTGAGCGGCCTTGTGAAGCTTCTCTTCCCCGACTCATCCCTGCCCATCGCCGATACCGACCTCGAATGGATTGTGCGCATCGCGCTCGAGTCCCGGCGCCGGGTGAAGGAACAACAGCGCAAGTGCCTCAAGAGCGAGTTCCGGAACACACACTTCAGCTTCCACCTCGGCGCCGATGGGGTGGAGCAGTTTGTGTCGACCCCGGAGATGCACAGCGACAGTGCCATTGACGCCGACCCGCTGCCTCCCGGACAGGTCTGGGCGATCAGCACCGGTTCCCCGGAAGCCGGCCCAGGGCTTTACCGCATCGAGGCCACCTCGGGACCTGGCAGCGGTGTGCGCATCCTCAACTCCCCGACGCCCCCGGGATTCCGGGAGAGCGTTAAGGTTGGCGAACAGAACCTCTACACCCGTGCCAAGGCGCTCGTTGGTGAGCGCGATCCCCGGGACCATGAGTTCTCGATTCAAATGAGGGCCATCGACAATGACCGGACCGGAAACGGCCTCGGACTCGGCATCGTGGTAGCCCTCGCCGGCAGTCTACTTGAGCGAAACACCAAGGGTGGCCTGATCATCGTCGGCCAGCTCAACCTCGGTGGTTCGGTAGAAATGATTCCCAATCCCGTGGCGATCGCGGAGATCGCGGCAGAAAAAAAAGCCCAGGTCCTTCTCCTGCCGGTGGCCGCCCGCCGGCAACTGAACGATCTGCCCGACGACATCTGGACCAAGCTCCGGATCGAGTTCTATGCAGATGCCGTGGATGCCGTATTCAAAGCACTGATGGAGTAGAGCGGCCACTCCCCTTGCCTGACTCGCAGCGGCGGGCTGTAGTTTATGACACAACATGGACTTGCTCTTTGGCAGGTCGGTGACGAACCTGAGCAAGTTCATTACACCCACTTCTGCATCAAGAGTGATCCCGCGTGAGCGGGGTCTGCCAACCGGGCGAGGAGAACGCCACGGTGGATCCCCGGAGCCGAATGCTTCGGGGGATGTGGGCCAGGCGACCAGCCTGGCCAACCCGAACTCTCCCTTGGAGCAGATGCACAACGACACTGACCCAATGAGTAATGTCCCTTCGCTTCGTATCAACCCAGCCAATCCCGACCACCACATCTGGAACAACAACGGGACTTGGTGGCTGCACCTTTCCGTGTCGGAGCAACCATGGCTGAAAGCGCGGCGGCTCCGCCGATCGCTCGGGACCGCTTGCCGGGAGTTGGCGAGGGAGCGCCGGGATGCCTTCATGCTCCGCCTCTTGAGCGCCTCGCCAGCGACAATGACGTACGCGGGGAGGGCTGCTTGATGAATTCCTCAGGCGATTTCCGCTTCACCTCGGAGTCTGTCTCCGAAGGTCATCCCGATAAGGTCGCCGACGCGATCTCCGACGCCCTGCTCGACGCCTATCTCGCCCTCGACGCCCGGGCACGCGTGGCCATTGAAGCCCTCTGCAAGGATGACCTGGTGGTCGTCGCGGGCGAGGTCAGCGCCAAAGAGTTGCTCGCTCCAACGGAGCTCGAAGATGTGGTACGAAAGACGATTCGAAAGATCGGATACACCGACCCGTCACAAAGATTCAATGCGAACGGGGTGCGCATCATCAATGCCATTGGGCAACAATCACAGGCCATCGCCCAAGGTGTGGGCCAGGGCATGGACCAAGGTGCTGGCGACCAGGGACTGATGTTTGGCTTCGCTACTGGGGAAACACCAGAACTGTTGCCACTACCGATCGCGCTCGCCCACCGATTGACAAGTGAGTTGGCCCAGGCCCGCAAATCCGGAGAGGTGCCTTGGCTGCGGCCGGATGCGAAGTCGCAGGTAACAGTGCGCTACGAGAAGGCGCGTCCCGTGGCCGTGACCGACGCGGTAGTCTCAACCCAGCACCAAAAGGGGACCGATCAGGCGAAAATTGCCCATTGGGTGAAAACGGTACTCCTGCCTCGCGCCTTGGGAGATTGGAACCACACGGGGCTGAGAACCTATGTCAATCCGACTGGCGTCTTCGACACAGGCGGCCCCGAAGGCGACTGCGGCGTGACTGGACGGAAGATAATCGTGGATACCTACGGCGGATTCGCCCGGCACGGTGGTGGCGCATTCTCCGGCAAGGACGCGTCAAAAGTTGACCGGAGTGCCGCATATTACGCCCGCTTCGTGGCGCGGCAGGTCGTCCTGAACGGATTGGCTCGTACCTGCGAGATCCAAGTCTCCTATGCCATTGGCGTCGCGGCACCGGTGTCTATCTCAGTGGACACTTGGGGAACCGGAGATGATACCGCCGCGGAGGCGTTCGTTCGGCGTTTCGATTTCCGTCCCGGGGCAATCATCGAACAACTTGGGCTGCTCCGGCCGATCTACTCTACCACGACGAATTACGGCCACTTTGGGAGGAGCGATCTTCCCTGGGAAACCACGCCACACTGAGAATCTTGCTCGGCTATGGTCCGCCACCGCAGGACGATTCCACTCAAGCCTGAAGTGCTCGAATGAACCGGAGACCACAACGAGAGAAGGGAGACCCGAATGTCTCTCCCTCGGCATCAATAATACACCAATCGCTAATCATGAAACTCCGACCGTTCGAATCGGTCTTCAAAAGAACAAGGCGTGGGTTCCTGTTCGTTGGGTGTAAACGCCTTCTTGGCGGATATCAGGTATACACCAAGGGGCACAAAGACCTGGATGCCCTGTTGTCGTATCTGACGGATCGTATGTACCAGCAGAGTCGCGAAGAGTACGACTCACCACTGAACGCGTTGGAATACACGGTCCATGTCTCTTTTGCGGACGGTGGGCTCATCATCAAAGGTGGAAACTACTTCGGGAACACCAAGGGCGCGTGGGTATACGGCAAGGAAGCCGTGGAAGAGTCTGCCCAGGCTCTCGGGCTATCCTGTCCAAAACTCAGGAAGAAAGTTGGAGTGCCACCTACTCCCTCGCTCCCGACTCTGCCCGCGGTGTTTCTGCCCGCAACAATCGCAAATCGTCCGGCAGAGGCTAGCGTGCCCCGCGTCGAGTCCCCGCAGCCCGCCCCCACTGGCCGCTTGCGTATCAATATTGGCGGACCGCATGTTGCATTTCTTGAGTTCGCAGAACCGGATCGCTTCCGTGTAAACGTCGGCAACTTTATTGGAGCGGCGGGCTCCGCGGCGCCCTGGATGACTGCAGAGCATATCTTGCCGCATCTTCGACCGCTCGGCTTGGCGACGATCGCAAATGCGATTCGCCTCGATGGATCTCCACTGTGGAGGCCAATTGCGGCGCGCATTGCGCAGGAGTGTGCAGATCACACCTAGCGCCTTTTCACGAGCCGGACCGCCTGGCCATCTTCAGCTCCCCTTTGCACCGCGGATCGGCCGGGCATCACGCATGGTGATTGCCGTCGGTTTGGGGTGCCGTTGTCTCGCGCAATCCAAGGTGACAACTATGCTTCCTATTTTTGCCGGGAACGAGGCGTATCAACCCCGAATTCTGAAGAAACGAGCCTTCGCAATCCAAGGTGACAACTATGCTTCCTAAATTTCCGTGGGCTCAAAAGCAGCAACTAGGAAGCATAGTTCGCACCTGAATTCCGTAACCTGCTCAATATAAGCACGTACCGCGATCGCATTTCAGGAGCGAGTTATGCTTCCTGCATGCAAATCGGTTCGGCGCCGCTCCCGGTCCTTTCGTCAATCAACAGCCCTGAACCATAATCTTGGGCGGGAGTCTCTGATGGCGGTTACCGCAAAAAGGCAACCCGCGGTGAGCCACTCCCGCACTCCGGGCGACGGTTCAGCGCGCCGGGCCCCAGCGCTTGGTAAACGGATAATAGATGAACAGCGGCCGGCCGACGGCATCCTTGGCGGGAACGAAACCCCAATACCGGCCGTCCTGGCTGTTGTACGAGTTGTCGCCGAGCGCGAAGAACTCCTGATCGCCGACAGTCACCGTCTGACCTTTGCCCAACAGGCCGGTCGCCTGATAGCCGCGGTAAAGACCAAGTCGTTTGCCGTTCTCGTCGAACGCCTCGGCACCGGTGATTGGCTCGCCGTTGCGGTAAAGAACCGGCTCGCGCACATCGATCTTGTCTCCGGGAACGCCGACCAACCGCTTGATATAGTACTGGTCCTGCCCGATGCCGGCGATGTTGCCCGTGCGGAAGACGAACCCCTGCCCCACCTCGGGCTTGAAGAAATTGTAGCTGAAGCGGTCGACGAACAGCTGGTCGCCGGTGAGCACATCGAAGCTAAGGGCGATCTCACCGCGCGCCACGTTCATCTTCGTATCAACCAGGGCGCATTGCCATGTGTCCACCTGACCGCTGATGACAGACCGCACTTGGAACTGCGGCTTGCCCCGCGCGCCGCGAAGGGCGGCAAACCCCGCCTCGCTCAACGCTTCACGACCATCTTTCTTTCCGGACCGATCGATCAAGCTCTCGCCGATCATCGTCTCCAGATCGAAATCGGCCGGCACCCGAACTCGGGCCTCCGCCGATCCGACGAGGAACACGTATTCCTTGAGGTCGGTCGGTATGACGAGCCACTTCCGACCGCGCACCATAGTGTACGGGATGCCAAAAAGAGTCTTCTCGCCATCCTTGGTCCAGATTCGCCGGGAGCCGTAGGGAACGCGAAGTGCCCCTCCCTCGGGCGCGACGACCTCGCGTCGGGTTGCTCCGAAGGCCGCAAACCGAAAGAGCTGCGCCACCGGGCCGGGCGCTTCCTTCGGGTCGAGGAAAACCTCGTGCTTCATCCCGAAATAGGTCGGCCACATCGAGTTCGTCGGGATCTTGAACGGTTGTACGAAGTACGCGCGGATGCCGAGGATCACGATCGCGGCGGCGAGGAAGAACTCGACGTTGTCGGCGAGCGAGCCCTTCGGGTACACGCGGCCGCCGGTGCGGTGCAGTGTCTGCTCCAGCGCCTCGACGGCGAGCTTGAGCTGGGCGGCGTCGGCCTTGGCTTTGATCCGCGCCTTCAGCTCATCGCGGCGCTGGTTGAGCTCGCTAAGTTCAGACTCGGAGAGCTGGTCGCGGCGGTAGTGGTAGACCTTGTCGGCAACCTCGAGCCAGTTTCTCGCGTCGCGCCGCGCGCGGGCGGCCTGGGTCATGAGGAAGCTGAACATGGGGTCGCGGGGGCTGGGGATCGGCGCTGGCGGTCAGGTGGTCTTGAGCACCTGGATGAAGGCTTCGGGCGGGATGGAGACGGAGCCGATCTGCTTCATCTTCTTCTTACCCTCCTTCTGCTTCTCGAGGAGTTTGCGCTTGCGCGAGATGTCGCCGCCGTAGCACTTCGCCGTGACGTCCTTGCGCATGGCGCGCACGGACTCGCGGGCGATGATCTTGCCGCCGATGGCGGCCTGCACCGCGATCTGGAACATTTGCGGCGGGATGATCTCCTTGAGCTTCTCGCAGAGTGCCCGGCCTTTGCCCTCGGCCTTGGAGCGATGGCAGATCGAGGAGAACGCGTCGACCGGCTCGGCGTTGACGAGGATGTCGAGCTTCACGAGGTCGGAGACCACATAGCCGCTCAGCTCGTAGTCCATCGAGCCGTAGCCGCGGGTGACGCTCTTCAGCCGATCGTGGAAATCGACGAGGATCTCGTTGAGCGGGAGCGTGCAGGTGAGCATCACGCGGGTGTCGTCGAGCGTGTCGGTATGGTCGCAGGTGCCGCGTTTGTCCTGCACGATGCCGAGCACGTCGCCGAGCGCCCAGTTCGGGATGTGGATCGTGGCCTTGATCGTGGGCTCGAGGATCTCGGCGATGCTGGAGACGTCGGGCAGCTGCACGGGGTTGTCGACCTCGAAGGGCTTGTCGCTGCCCTCGAGCCGGACCTGGTAGATGACGCTCGGGTAGGTGGAGATGATGTCGACGTCGTACTCGCGGCGGATGCGCTCGATGACGATCTCCATGTGGAGCAGCCCGAGGAAGCCGCAGCGGAAGCCGAAGCCCAGGGCGACGGAGCTCTCGGCTTGGTACTGGAAAGCGGAGTCGTTGAGCTGAAGTTTGCCGAGCGCGGTGCGGAGCTTCTCGAAGTCCGAGGTGTCGATCGGGTAAATGCCGCTGAACACCATCGGGCGCACTTCCTTGTAGCCCGGGAGCATCTCGGTGGCCGGCTTGTTGGCCAACGTGATGGTGTCGCCCGTGCGGATATCGGCGACGGTCTTGATGTTGCAGACCACGTAGCCGACGTCGCCCGCCTCGAGGATGTCGGTAACCTCCATCTTCGGGTTGAACGTGCCGACTTCCTTCACCTCGAACTTGGTGTTGTTGGCCATCAACAGGCCGATGTCGCCGGCCTTGATCGAGCCGGAGAACACGCGGACGTACGCGATCACGCCGCGATAGGTGTCGTACATCGAATCAAACACCAGGATGCGCGCTGCCGGATAGTCGGTCCATCGCGGCGGCGGCACCCGGGCGACGACAGCCTCGAGAATGTCGACGATGCCGATGCCGGACTTGCCGCTGGCGAGGATGGCCTCGTCGTGGGAGATCGTGAGGATGTCCTCCATCTGCCGCAGGCAGAGCTCGAGGTTGGCGCTGGGCAGGTCGATCTTGTTGATGACCGGCACGACCTTGAGGTTCTGGCCGAACGCCAGATGGGCGTTGGCGACGGTCTGCGCCTCGACGCCCTGGGAGGCGTCGATCAGGAGCGCGGCGCCTTCGCAAGCGGCCAGACTGCGGGAAACCTCGTAGTTGAAGTCCACATGTCCGGGCGTGTCCATCAGGCCGAGCTGGTAGGTCTTACCATCCTTGGCCGTGTACTGCATCGTGACCGGGTGCGACTTGATGGTGATGCCCCGCTCCCGCTCGAGGTCCATCGAGTCGAGATGCTGGGCCTGCAGCACGCGTTTCGAAACGGTGCTGGTGTACTCGAGCAGCCGGTCGGACAGCGTCGTCTTGCCGTGGTCGACGTGGGCGATGATACAGAAGTTGCGCTTGAGGGAGACGTCCATGCGGGGCGGTGTCGGCCGGGCGTCAGGCCGCGGAGAGATCGGCGAATTCGTTGAAGGTCTTGGCGGCCCACTCGCGGTTGATGCGACGGGCGAGGCCGACGAGGACGGCGCCGGGGCCGCACTCCCAGAACTCGGTCGCGCCGAGCACGGCGGCTTCGCGCATGCACTCTTCCCATCGGACCGAAGAAACGACCTGGCGGATCAGCATCTCGCGGATCTCGTCAGGCGAAGAGACCTGCTTGCCGGTGACGTTGGTGAGCACCTGAAGCTTCGGGGCGTTGAACGGCACGGTCTGGAGGAACTTCGCAAACTCGGCGCGGGCCGGTTCCATGAGACGGCTGTGGTAGGCACCGGCGACGTTGAGCGGAATGACCTTCTTCATGCCGCGCTCCTTGGCGGCGGTGACGCAGGCATCCACCTTGGTCTTCTCGCCGGAGACGACCACCTGGCCGGGGCAATTGAGGTTCGCGACCTCGATATCGAACTCGTGGCAGAGGTCCGTGATCTTCGCGATGTCCTCGCCGATGATGCTGGCCATGCCGCCGCGGGTGGCCTCGCAGGCGACCTGCATGAGCCGGCCACGTTCGGCGACCACGCGCAGACCGGTGTCGAAATCGAACACGCCGGCGGCGGTCAGGGCCGTGACTTCGCCCAGGCTCAGGCCCAGGACGGTGGTCAGGTTGCCGAGACGCCCCTGCTCCTGCAGGAGCGAGAAAAGAGCGAAACCGTGCACGAAGAGCGCCGGCTGGCACACGCGGGTCGGAACGAGAAGCTCGTCCGGGCCTTCGAAGCACATCTTGGCCAGGTCCCAGCCCAGCACCTCGTTGGCGCGGTTGTAGAGGCGCGCGGCAGTGGCGGAATTATCGGCGAGGCTTTTGCCCATGCCGACCTTCTGGGCTCCTTGACCGGAGAAAATGAGGGCGAGTGACATGTGAGAAAGGACCGAGGAAAGGGCCGGCGCTCCAAAAACCAAGTCCGAAGTTCGAACGTACGTCGGGGTACCCGGACGCCTCACTCATCACCCGAATCCCACCGAACGTACGAATCCCCGGAGCGGATCGCGCCTCGCGTGGCGCATGCCGGTGGAAAGGACGGCCGCTTCCGGATGAAAGCCAAGGCCGCGTCCCTCCTCGGTTCGCGGCCCTTCGAACGCCAGCATCCCTGCTCCAGTACCCGTCGAATCAGGTCCGGATGAAGATGCCCTTCAGGTTCATCTCCAGTGCCTGTGGGTTCGGCGAGACGCGCAGGCCGTCGCTCTTGGCGATCTTGCCCTCCTTGATGAGTCGGTAGAGATCCTTGTTGAAGGAGACCGAGTTCGTCTCGGTCGTCGCCTCGAGCAGGTTCTGCACCTTGTCGAAATGCCCCTCGAGGATGAGGTTTCGGGCGGTCGAGTCGACCATGAGCACTTCCTGGGCGGCGTAGCGTCCGCCGCCTTCGAGCGCCGGCACGAGCTTCTGGCAGACGACGCCCTTGAGCACGGCGGACAACTGCCGGCGAATCTGCTCGTGGCTCTCGTGGGGGAAGAATTCGAAGATACGGTTCAACGACTGCTGGACGTTGGCCGAGTGCAGCGTCGTCACCACCAGGTGGCCGGTCTCCGCCGCCGAAAGCGCGGTTTCGAGGGACACGGCATCGCGCATTTCGCCGATGAGGATGATGTCCGGGTTCTGGCGCAGCACCGAACGCACAGCCAACGAGAAGCTCGGCGTGTCGATGCCGATCTCGCGTTGGTTGAAGATCGAGCGCCCGTCCTGGAAGGTAAACTCGATCGGGTCCTCCATCGTGACGATGTGGCGTTCGAGGTTCTGGTTAATCCAGTTGAGCATCGAGGCCATCGTCGAGCTCTTGCCCGAACCGGTCGGGCCGCACACGAGCACGAGGCCATCCTTGACCTGTGCCAGTTTGATCAGCCGTTCCGGCTGGAGGTTGAGATCGGAGAAGGTCGGGATGTGGCTCTTGATGTGACGAAACACCACCGAGATCGAGCCGCGCTGCTGGAAGGCGTTGACGCGGAAGCGGCCGATGTTCTCGGCCGTATAGGCGAAGTCGATCTGGCCGTCGGTGTCCCACTGGGGCTTGAAGACGAACGGCACGTACTCGTCGACGAACGCCTGGATGATGTGCCGCGGGATCGGCTCCATATCCACCGGCTTGAGTCGGCCGCTGATGCGCAGGTACCCGACCTTGTTCGTCTTGATGATGCAATCGCTCGCACCGGTCTCGACTCCGAGCTTGAGCAACTCGTTGAAAATCTGCGTGTGCATTAGGCTGGGGCTTGTTTCCGTACGGATTCGTTCCGTTGGTCAAAATGGGATGGATTTTCCCTACCGACCGCTGCATTTCTCCTCAAGGTATCGTTTCGTAAACCGCCAATCAAAAATCCCTTAGCAATGAGCAATCCGCGCGAGTTCACCGGCGCCATCACCGCACTTGTGACGCCGTTCCGCAACGGCCAAATCGCCTACGACGATCTCGATCGCCTCGTGGACGCCCAGATCGCCGGCGGAATCAAAGGACTCGTGCCCGTCGGCACCACCGGGGAGTCGCCGACGCTCGACTACGACGAGCACATCGAGGTCATCCGGCGCACCGTCGCGCGCGTCGCGGGCCGGGTCCCGGTGCTGGCCGGGACCGGTTCGAACTGCACCCGCGAGGCTGTCGAACTCACCAAGAAGGCCGACGCCGCCGGGGCCGACGCCATGCTCGTGGTCGCCCCGTACTACAACAAGCCCAGCCAGGAGGGCCTGTATCGTCATTTCAGCGCCATCGCCGAGGCGACGAAGAAACCGATCGTGCTCTACTCGATCCCCGGGCGCTGCGGCATCGAGATCGCGGTGCCGACCGTCGCCCGCCTGCGCGCGGCGTTTCCGCACATCAACCACATCAAGGAAGCCGGCGGCTCCTGCGATCGCGTCGACCAGCTGCGCCAGGCCTGCGGTGATTCGATGACGATCCTGTGCGGCGACGACAGCCTCACCCTGCCCTTCATGGCGCTCGGTGCCAAGGGCGTGATCTCGGTCGCATCGAATCTCTTCCCGACCGAGATTGCGCAACTCTGCGAAATCGCAGCTGCCGGCAAGCGCGCGGAAGCCAACGCCCTGCATCACCGCCTCCAACCGCTGTTCAAGAATCTCTTCGTCGAGCCCAACCCGGTGCCCGCAAAGTACGCCATGGCGAAGATGGGACTGATCGGCTCGCCGGAGGTGCGTCTCCCGCTGTGCGAGCTTACCGAAGCCAACCGCGCGCTTCTCGACAAGACCCTCGCCGGCCTCGGCCGCTGAACACCATGTCGCAACCCCGCATCCTCATCAACGGCGCCAAGGGTCGCATGGGCCAGGCGCTCATCGCCTGCGCCAAGGACGCCGGCCTGGCCGTGGCCGCCGCGCTCGACGTCGGCGATGATCTCGCCGCCGCCCTGCCCTCCTGCGACGTCGTCATCGACTTCAGCCACCATTCCGCCACGGCCAGCGTGATCGATCTTTCGATCCGCCACGGCAAGTCGCTGGTCGTCGGGACCACGGGCCATTCCTTCGACGAGAAGAACAAGCTCGCCGCCCGCGCCGCCGCCGCGATCCCGACCGTCTGGGCCAGCAACTACTCGGTGGGCGTCAACGTGCTCTTCCACCTCGTGGCCGAGGCCGCCGCCGTGCTCGACGACAGCTTCGATGCCGAGGTCGTCGAGATGCACCATCGCTTCAAGAAGGACGCGCCCAGCGGCACCGCCGCGAGCCTCCTCGAAATCCTGATGCGCGCCCGCGATCTCAAGGAATCCGACCTCCGCCACGGCCGTTCCGGCATCACCGGCGAACGCACCAAGCGCGAGATCGGCGTCCATGCCCTGCGCGGCGGCGACGTCGTCGGCGACCACACCGTCATCTTCGCCGCCCTCGGCGAACGCGTGGAGCTTACCCACAAGGCCGGCGACCGGGCGATTCTCGCCCGCGGCGCTTTGCACGCAGCGCGCTGGGTGTTCGGTCGCCCGACCGGACTCTACGACATGCAGGACGTCCTCGGCCTCCGCAAATCCGGGCCCGCCCAATGATCGCCAGCCTCCGCGGTACCCTGCTTTCCACCACGCCGCTGCACGCGGTGATCGAGGTCGCGGGCGTCGGTTATGAGGTGAATGTGCCGGTCACGACCGCGGAGAAGCTTCCGGCGGCGGGCCAGCCGGCTTTCCTGCACACGACCGTCGTGTACCGCGAGGATTCACAGGCGATCTATGGCTTCGCCAGCGCCGCCGAGCGCGACTTCTTCCGGCTCCTCATCGAGAAAGTGAGCGGCGTCGGCCCGAAGGTTTCCCTCGCGTTGATGAGCCGCCTCTCGCTGCCGTCGCTCCAGAGCGCGATCGCCGCCGGTGATTCCGATCTGCTTTCCAAATGCCCCGGCATCGGTCGCAAGACCGCCGAGCGGATC
The DNA here is from genome assembly GCA_023446865.1 of Verrucomicrobiota bacterium. Classification (GTDB taxonomy): domain Bacteria; phylum Verrucomicrobiota; class Verrucomicrobiia; order Opitutales; family Opitutaceae; genus CAJCBL01. Next base: position 26,610 of record JAEXPL010000225.1, read on the forward strand.
ATTCTCGATCTTAAGGACAAGATGGGCGTCGTCTCGCAGATCGTTCCCGCCGGTCCCGGCGCCACCGGCTCTTCTGGTGCGGCCGAACCGACCGCGCTCGCCGACGCGATGGCCGCGCTCCTCGCGCTCGGTTACCGCCCGCCGGAAGCCGACAAGGCCGTCCGCAAAGCCCAGGCCGCGCTCGGCGCCAACGCGACGACCGAGGCGCTCATCAAAAAAGCGCTCTCGTAGACCGAGAGCGCTTCATGAGTGTTGGTGGAGGCGGACCGAAGGCAGCCTCAGCGCTGGAACTGGAACGCCGTCGCATCGATTTCCTCAATGCGCACCGGTACCACCGGCACCGCGTCGTAGGGTTTCATGTCCACCTTCAGTTCTCCGGAACCGAACGGCTTGGTGAGGTCGACGGGCGTCGGCTTCAACGTCAGGGTTCCCGGTGCAAGGCGGCTGAAATCGACCGCGATCTCCCGATTCTGGGAGTTCCACGGATTCCGGAAACCGGCCGGGTTGCTGCCATAGGCGACGGTCGTCGTGAAAGGCACGATCTGCCGGGCGGCAGGCTGCTGCTGAGCGACAGCCGCAGGGGAGCCGGCAGGTTGAACCTGTCGCACCGCTACAAACACCACACAGGCCGCGACGGCTCCGCTCGCGACCAGGGCGATCGAACGGAACCAATCGCCGCTCGCCCGCGGCTGCAGCTCGACCACCGCCCCCTTGCGGAAGTGCGGCGCGGGCGCGGCCTCCTCACGGAAACGTTCGGCGAGCTCGGCGCAGGCGTTCTGCATCTGACAATACTGGCGGTAAATGCGGCGGCGCTCCGGGGAGCCCGCGATCTCGCGCTCGAGAGCGGCAGCCTCCGGCGGGGGAAGTTCCCCGTCCAGGTAGAGATTGAGCGAATCGATGAATTTCTCGTGTGTCATTTGAAGTCCTCCCCGAGCAACTCACGCAGCGCCTCACGGGCCCGCGCAATGCGGCTCTTCACAGTACCCACGCTGATGCCGAGAATTCCGGCGATCTCCTCGTAGGAATGGTTCTGTACGTTTCGCAGGATCAGAATCTCCCGGTGTTTCTTGCCGAGCTTTTCCATGCTGGCTGCAACGCGCTCGGTGAACTCGCTGGTCACCGTGATGTCGTCGGGCGCCTCCACCTCCGCGGGGATGATCTCCGCCAAGGTGGCACTGTCGCTGTCGTCGCCCAAGGGCTGGTCGAAAGACACCGTCTTGTCGCGCTTGCGGCGCCACCAGTACCAATAGCGGTTCCGGGCGAGGTTGGTCGCGATCTGGTAGAGCCAGGTCGAGAAGGCGGCGTCGCCACGGAAGTTCTCGAGTCCGCGATGGGCGCGGATGAAGGCATCCTGGGTGACTTCCTCGGCGTCCTGCTGATTCCGCAGGAGCTGGTGGACCATCGAGTAGATGCGGTCCCAATATTTGCCGACCATCTCGTTGAACGCGACCTCATCGCCGGCCTTGATCCGGTCGACGAGGATGCGATCGAGGGCAACTTCCTGGGCTCGAGTTGACATGCGTTCAACTTCGTTGCGACTGGCGTAATCCTTGAATGTTCCCACGGTGTAGCCCTTGGTTTCGGTACGTTCAGGCGGCACTTTCGTGGTGTGGCTCTTCGCGGTCAAGCGGTGGCCGTCCAGCGCTGGCAGCGGACCGGGCGCACGAGGCTCCGTTGCCGGTCGCAGCGCAACCGACCAAAGGGCTTGCCGGAAGCAGCTCCGGACAGGCGGGACGGCGGAAGGGGCACACGGGGAATCAGCTCGCACACGACCGCGAGTTGCGACGTTGCTGGCATATGGACGCACGTGGGCCTTCGGGGAAAATCGACGACATAACCTTGTAGATTGGCGGACCGCCCGAAGGTTCCACGCACGCAGACCAGCGCGGGAGGATTCGCCGTAGATCTCCGTGGAATGGCTCGGCGGGCGGCCGCATTTGTGGATCAGCGCCGGGCACAGCCTCCCTCCGTTGCGACCGTCGCCACCGCGCCACCCAATACATTGCTCCAACGGCGCTCGGGAAAAACGGCTTGATTTCCTCCGGTCCCGCTGGCGACATCGCGCCCCTCTCGTCAGAGCCGGGTCGATAGCTCAACGGTAGAGCAGCGTCCTTTTAAGTCGTTGGTTCCGGGTTCGAATCCCGGTCGACCCACCAATTTTCTCTCGTCGTTTCGCATCAGCTCCGCGTCGCCGCTGCCATGCGGCCCGCCGTCCTGAGGCCTCCACCCCAAAGATTTCGCGAAATTTTTCACGGAAGAGCCGATAGATCATCTGGCCAAATCCGGAGATTTCCCCTGATGATCCCTCAAGATAAACCCACGTCCGTGTCTGTTCTCGAACGGCAGCTGTCCGCCGACCGCCATGCCGCACCCAGCCAAAGCAAGATGAAGCGCGTTGTCATCATTGAGGATCAAACCGCCATCCGCGAAATGCTCGCGGAGATGCTTCGCAACGACCCCAACTACAAGATCGTCGGCGAATGCGGCGACGGCCAGCAGGCCTACAACCTCTGCCTCGAGACCAAGCCCGACCTCGCCATCCTCGACGCGAAGCTGCCCGGCCTCAATGGCGTGGATCTTCTCCGCCGCCTGGCGAAGCAGCTCAAGAACACCCGCTATCTGGTGTTTTCCGGATACGAGAATCCGGTGCTCGTCCGCGAGATGCTTGAGGCCGGCGCCCATGGCTTCGTCGAAAAGACCGCCGGTCTGAGCGAGTTCCGCAAGGGCATCCAGACCGTGTCCAACGGCGGCACGTACTTCGGCCCCGCGGTCGCGGCGCTGCTGCTCAACGTCGTCACCAATCCTTCCGCCGCCTCCAGCCACGACCTGCTCACCGATCGCGAGCGCGAGATTCTCCAGCTTGTGGCCGAGAGCTACAGCACCAAGGAGATCGCGGCCAAGCTCGGCATCAGCGTGAAGACAGTGGACAACCACCGCACCAATCTGATGCGCAAGCTCGACTTGCACGACGTCGCCAGCCTCACCCGGTACGCGATCGAGATCGGCCTGGTCGACAACCGCAGTTCGCTGCCGCCCGGCGGCGTGCGCTGAGCGTCGCCCGCGGTTTCCGCGTTTCTCGGACCGCGCTCTTGCGCGGACCGAAGCTGCCGACATTCTTCTTGCGCCACCTGAGCGCTTTACGGATAACCGCGAGCCTCAACGCCTGACCCTTTTTCCCATGAACAAGTTCTCGAAACTCGTCTGTTTTCTCCTGATTGGCTCGGCCGTCCTCCTCGCCGGCTGCCCGAAGAAGCCGAAGCGCCCCTCGCCTGACGCTACGGTTTCCGGCATGGGTCCCGGTGGCATCAGCCCGACCGATGCTAATGTGAACGCCGATGCGCTCAATGGCCTCCAGCAGAAGCCCGAAGGCCAGGACCGTTTCAAGGAAGAGAATCTCGAGCGCGGCGTCCTCCCGACCATCTACTTCGATTTCGACCGCTCCGCCATCAAGCCCAGCGAGCGCGCGAAGCTCGAGCAGGCCGCCAAGAAGATCGCCGAACTCCAGGGCAAGCAGATCCTTCTTGAAGGCCACTGCGACTGGCGCGGCACCGCCGAGTACAACATGGGCCTCGGCGACAAGCGCGCCAACGCCGTGAAGGAATACCTCGCCAAGCTCGGTGTCGAAGTCGTCCGCCTCGAGCCCCTCTCCAAGGGCGACCTCGACGCCAAGGAGAACGCCTCCGGCGAAGAGATGTCCAAGGACCGCCGCGTCGAGCTCGTGATTATCAAGCAGTAATCGGAGCCTCCATTTTTTAATCACAAAGCCCCGGTCCCGCGACCGGGGCTTTTTCGTGCCATCCGACTCGCCTCAACCGCTTGCGGGTGGCCGCGCTTGCCCCCAAGCGCGTCGAGTGGAGCGCCCCCACTCCCACCTACAGCCTACCACCGCAGCGCGGCAAAGTACCCGGCGCCGATGTCGCCGCGGTGCCGCACCTCCAGCACGTCGTGCAGCTTCTCCAGCTGTCGCCGCACCTGCTCGAGTTTCGGATCGTCCGCGACAAGCAGGAGCATGCGGCTGTTTTCCCGGTCCGTCTCCGGCACGCAGACGATCGCCTCCAGATTGAAGGCACGGCGGGCGAACAGACCGGTGATGTGCGACATCGCCCCGGGATGATTGCGCACCCGGAGTTCCAGGACGGTGGTGGTGGCGGTTGGTTTCGGTTCAGGCATGGGCGGCGGCGGGTTCGGTGTCGGTGATCGTTTGGTGGTTGGCGGCGCCGGGCGGCACCATCGGGAGCACGTTGGTGGTCTCGTGGATCGGAACGTCGATCAGCACGGGGCCCGGCTGTGCAAGCGCAGCGGCGAGCTCCCCGAGCGGATCGCCGTCGGGATCGAGCGTCACCCCGCGCAGCCCGAAGCCCCGCGCGATGGCGGAGAAGTCCGGCGCGCCGAGGAAACGCGACGCCGAATACCGCTGGCCGTAGAACAGCTCCTGCTGCTGCCGCACGAGCCCGAGGTGCGCGTTGTTGCACACGAGCACCGCCACCGGGAGGTCGAGCTCGGCCAGTGTTGCCAGTTCCTGGATATTCATGAGGATCGAACCGTCGCCGCTCACGCAGACCACGCGCCGGCCGGGAGCGGCCAGCGCCGCCCCGATCGCCGCGGGCAGGCCGAAGCCCATCGTGCCGAGTCCGCCCGAGGTGAGCAGCGAGCGCGGCCGACTGAAGGGAAACGCCTGCGCAACCCACATCTGGTGCTGGCCCACGTCGGTGGTGACGATGGCGTCGTCCGGCAGCATCTCGCCGAGGAACCGGCAGAGGTTCACGGGGTGCAGCGGCTCGTCGCCACGCGGCGGATGCCGGAGCGGGTGCGCGTCGCGCAGTTCCGCCGCGCGCGCCCGCCAGGCCTCGTGCGACTGGGGCGGCAGACGCCGGAGCAGCCGGGTCAGCGCATCCGCCGCGTCGCCAGCGATGGCGAGCGCGGCGGTGCGGATCTTGCCAAGCTCGGCGCGGTCGATGTCGAGGTGCGCGATCGTCGCCTGCGGGCAGAACTCCGCGACTTTCCCGGTGGCGCGGTCGTCGAATCGCGCGCCAATTGCGAAGATCACGTCGGCCTCGCGCATCAGGAGGTTGGTGCCCTTGCCGCCGTGCATGCCGAGCATGCCCATGTTGAGCGGATCGTCGGCCGCGAGCGTGCCGAGCGCCATGAGCGTGGTGACGGACGGCGCATCGAGGCGATGTGCGAGTTCGCGCGCGAGTTTCGCCGCACCGGCGGCGATCACTCCGCCGCCGAGGTAGAGCATCGGCCGTTGCGCGCGAGCGAGCAAAGCAGCGAGCGCGGCGAGCTCGTCCTCCGTGCACGGCGCCGGCGCGACCCGGCGGCCGGGCGCGGGCCACGCCGCAACCTCCGCCTTGGCCATCAGCACGTCCTTGGGAATGTCGATCGCCACGGGCCCGGGCCGGCCGGACTCGGCGATCTGGAACGCCAGCGGCACCGTCTCGAGCAGCTCGTCGATCGAGCGCACAAGGAAGTTGTGCTTGGTGATCGGCAGCGTGAGGCCGTACATATCCACTTCCTGGAAGGCGTCGGTGCCGATCAACGCCTGCGGCACCTGCGCAGTGATCGCCACGAGCGGGATCGAGTCGAGACGCGCGTCCGCGATGGCGGTGATCAGGTTGGTCGCGCCCGGACCCGAGGTCGCGAGGCAGACGGCGGCTCGGCCGGTGGTGCGCGCCATGCCCTGCGCGATGAACCCGGCGCCCTGCTCGTGCCGGGTGAGGATGTGGCGGATGCCGCTGCCGTGCAGCGCATCGTAGAACGGCAGGATCGCGCCGCCGGGAATGCCGGCGAGGGTGTGGATGCCCTGGCGCTCGAGGAGAGTGCGCAGGATGGTGGCTCCGGTGTGTTGCATGGTGGTGGTGGCGGTTGGGCCCGCTCCGTCGCGCACCGGCCAGGGCAACAAAAAGCCCCCTCCGGCGCGGCGCCAGAGGGGGCGAAAGTCTTGCGTATGCTCAGACCCCTCGCGGCGCGCAGGCGACGACGACTACTACCACCAGAAGGGCGGCCAGCAGGTTGCGCGAGGCGTTGCGGAGGTTGGTCATGAGTCGGCGCAAGGAGATCGATGATCGATATGGTGTCAAGCCGTGGACTAGGAACGTCGTCAGCGGGCGCTCAGTAGCGCAAGGCCACGCCGCCCCAGACTGTGTTGCTGTCGTTGTCGAAATCGCGGCTGTAACCGCAACGCAGCCACATCTGCTCGCTCACGCGATAGACCACCGCGAGTTCGGCGTCGACCGAGCTGCCGTCGTCGAAGTTCGTCGCGTCGTTGTAAGAGAGGTTGAGATCGAGGCTGCACTGCTGGGTGAGCGGAATCTCGACGCCCGCACCCACGGAGTAGGTGAACGACGATTCCGTGGCCGAATACCCGTAGAGTTCCGCCTTCATGCTCGTGTAGCCCACGCTGCCGACCAGATAGGGGGTGAACCCTTGTTGACGGCTGTAGTAGACACCGTAGGCATCGGCACCCCACTGGTCCGCATCAAGCGCGCCATAGCCGCCGCTGGCAAAGCCGACGCTGACCCCGAGATCGAGGCCCTTGATGGTGGACGGCACATTGAGCGTGAGCGTGCCACCGGTCAGGTCGCCACCGTCATCGAATTCGACATAGCCGAGGTCGAACGCCGCATAGCGCTCGCCGATGAGCCCAGCCTGGCTCTCTGCCACCGCGAAGGAGGCGGTACCGAGAGCAAACAGGGCGATGATGATCTTCTGCAGTTTGTTGGTCATGCGCGACGATAGTCGCCCGTTCTCGGCGACAATTGCAACCGCTTTCCGGCTACCATCCGGGCTGACTGTAGCCCGGCGCTACGCCCGGTCTTCCAGCTCCAGCGCCGGCTCGAAGGTCAGGCTGCTCCCCTGCTCCGCCGGCCCGAGCGGGCGGGCGCGGTCCATCCAGGCGGCGAAGGCAATCATCGCGGCGTTGTCGCCGGTGTGGCGCGGCTCGGCGAGATACGTCGGCACCCCGGCGCGCCGGCCGACCTCGGCCAGCGCCGCCCGCAGTGCCCGGTTGTTCGACACTCCGCCCGAGAGCCCGACGCTGCGGTAGTCTCCGGATGCGAGCGCCTGGGCGGTCTTGCGCGCGAGCGACTCGACCACGGCGGCCTGGTAGCTCGCACACAGGTCGTCGAGCCGCGCGTGCACCTCGGCGTCGCTCATCTTCTCCAGCGTGTAGCGCAGCGCGGTCTTGAGGCCGGAGTAGCTGAAGTCGAGCGTGCCGCGGGAGTTGTTGCCGCGGGGAAAATCGAAGGCGTCGGCGCGCCCATTGGTCGCATGTTTCTCGACGAGCGGTCCGCCCGGATACCCGAGGCCGAGCAGCTTCGCCCCCTTGTCGAGCGCCTCGCCGGCGGCGTCGTCGAGAGTCGAGGCAAGGACGGAGATGCGGCGTTGCTCGTCGATGCGCAGGAGCACGGTGTTGCCGCCCGAGACCAGCAGGCCGAGGTGCGGGATCAGTCCGGCGAGGCATTCCTCGAACGCCGCCGGGTTCTCCGCATGCAGGTTGATGAACGGCGACCACGCGTGGCCCCGCAGGTGGTTGCCACCGACCAGCGGCACGCCCCACTCCAGCGCCAGCGCCTTCGCAACCGAAACTCCCATGGCTAGGCAGGCCGCGAGCCCCGGGCCGCGGGTGACCGCGATTTGGGTGACGCGTCCGAGGTCGCTCGCACCGGCGGCGACCTTCAGCAGCGGCGCAAAGTGCCGCAGATGCTCGCGGCTGGCGAGATCGGGCACGACGCCTCCGTAAGTCTGATGCAGCGCGATCTGGCTGTGCACCCATTCGCCGCGCAGACCGTGCGCGGGGTCGAAGAGCGCGAGGGCCGTCTCGTCGCAGGAGCTCTCGATGCCGAGAATCATGGCGCAACGACGGCGTGCTCGGCGGCCGCGTTCGACTGCCCAGCGAAAGCCAACACGCCGCGCAACGCATCCAGCGCCGCTTCGAGCTGCCGGTCGGCAATCGGTTCGAACTCGAAGCGTGCCCTGAACTCCGCCGGATTGGCGAGGTCGTCGCGCAGGCGCTGGATGTTGAGCTTACGGTCGTCCTCGGCCGACACCGGCAACGCGACATCGGGCTCGATGCCGTGCCCGTGGATGACCTGCCCGCCGGGGGTGAAATACCGCGCTGTGGTGAGCCGCAGCGCCTCGCCGTCCGGGAGCTGGACAATCGTCTGTACCGAGCCCTTGCCGAAGGTGCGTTCGCCGATCACGACGGCGCGATGGGTGTCGTGCAGCGCCCCGGTCACGATCTCCGCCGCGCTGGCGCTGCCGGCATTGACCAGCACCGCCAACGGATAGTCGCGCTTCCGCCCGGCGCCGCGGGCGCGCAACTCGCTGCGGCTGCCGGGATCGCGGCCCTGGGTGTAGACGACCAGCTCCCCGTCGCGGAAGAAGGCGCCCAACATCTCGACGGGCGCCGCGAGCAGGCCGCCGGGGTTGTTGCGCAGGTCGATCACCAGCGCGCGCATCCCCTGCCCTTCCAGCTTCACGAGCGCCGCCTTGAACTCCTCGGCCGTGCGCTCGGTGAACTGCGTCACCTGGATGTACCCGATCTGCGGAGCCACCAGCGAAACGGCGCGGATCGTCTCGACCTTGATGATCTCGCGCACGAGCTCCAGTTCGAGGTTGCGCGTGGATGGCCCCGCCGGGCGCTCCAACCCGATGCGCACCTTGGTCCCGGGCTTGCCACGGAGCCGATCCACGGCGTTGCGAAGGACCGGCACCTCGAGGTCGTGGCCGTCGACGGCAACGATCCGATCGCCGCGGAGAATGCCGGCACGGTCGCCCGGTGTGCCGGCGATCGGCGCGATCACGATGACCTTGTCATCGCGCAACTCGATCTGGACGCCAATGCCGCCGAACGTACTTTTCAGGTCGTTCTGGACCTTGGCGTTTTCCTTGCGGTCGAGAAACTCGGAGTGGGTGTCGAGTTTGGTGAGCATCTCCGACAGGGCGCTCGTCGTCAGCTTCTCCGGGGTCGCCGCCGCGGGATCGACATACCGCGCCCCCACCGCCTCGAGCACCTGGCGGAAACGCCTTGTCTGCGCCGCGGTCTCGTCCTGACGGAAGAGGTTCCAACGTTCGCCCACGAGCAGGCCCAGCAGCGCGGTGTTGGCGAGCAGCAGCGCCACCAGGCCGATCTGGAGAATGCGTTTGAACATGCGCGCGACTCTGCAAGAAACCGCGACCTAGTCCAATGTTTCCACCGCCCGCCAACGACGCTGCCGCGGATGCCCGTTTTCTCGCCGTCTTTCGGGCGAAGATCGGCGACCGATCGGCCTCGTTCGCGGAGTTCATGGACCTCGCGCTGTACGATCCCGAGCTCGGCTACTACCGCCGCGACCGGCGCCGCGTGGGGCTCGACGGCCGGACGGATTTCTACACCTCGACCAGCATGGGCGAGGTCTTCGGGGCGCTGGTCGCCGCCGCCGCGAGCAAACTGCTGCAGTCCGCTGCGCCCGGCGGATACGAGTTCGTGGAGATCGGCGCCGAACCCGCGGGAAGCGTTCTGGCGGGCGTAGCACATCCCTTCCGGTCCGTGCGCGCGGTTCGCCTCGGCGACGACCTCGCGGTCAATGGCAACTGCGTGGTGTTCTCCAACGAATTGTTCGACGCCCAGCCCTTCCACCGCCTCGTCTGGCGCGCTGACCGGTGGTGCGAGCTCGGCGTCGCGGTCGAGGGTGATGCGCTCGTCGAGGTCGAACTGCCCGCGCTTTCGCCCGCCGTGGCGGCCGTCCGCAGCACGCTGCCAACCTCCGCGCTCGACGGCTACCGGCTCGACTTGCCCCTCGCGGCGGCGGAGCTGTGTACACGGATCGCCCGCGCGCCATGGCGTGGTCTGTTCGTGGCGTTCGATTACGGCAAGACCTGGACCGCGCTGACAACCGACACGCCCACCGGCACCGCGCGCGCCTACCGCGCCCACCACCAAGTGCGCGACCTGCTCGCCGCGCCCGGCCAGCAGGACCTCACCTGCCACGTCTGCTGGGACTGGTTGGAGGCGGAACTCGCCTCGGCCGGTTTCACCGACATCCGGCTCGAATCGCAGGAAGCATTCTTGGTCCGCCACGCCGGCGAGGCCGCCGCGCGAATCACGGCCGCCGCCTCACCAGGTCCGGATCCGCGCCGCTCGCGCCTGCATGAACTGCTGCATCCCGGATTGCTCGGCCAGCGTTTCCAAGTGTTGAGCGCCCGGCGCATCTGAATGCCATTCCAAGCACCTTTGCGGTCGTCGCAATACGCGCCGCCATCTGAAGTCGTCAATGTGGCCGTGAAGAAGTTCAGCCCAGGCGCGACGGAGCTTGCCGACTTCAAGGAAACCGCCAAGGAGGCCGAGAAGTTCGCCGACGGTTGGCAGATCGGCGTGACCGACTACTTCAAACACGCCCGCGGCGGGAAATAGTTCTCCGGCTCCATTGAAGGGCGACGCCCGGACTCTGGTCCGGCCACTTGGTGTTCGCACTCCACCACCCGGGGCATTTGCCCGTTGCCAAAGCCCGCGACGACTTCAACCGTTCACCCTTTCCCATGATTTCCTGGTTCTTCAAACGTTTCGCCGGCCGCCATCACCGAAAGTTCGTGCAGTCGTGCCAGCCCATCGTCGCGAAGATCAACGCGCTCGAGACCGAGTACCAGTCGCTCACCGAGGAGCAGCTCCGCGCCAAGACCGACGAGTTTCGCGCCCGCGTGCAGGGCGGCGAAACGCTCGACGCCCTCCTGCCCGAGGCCTTCGCCGCGGTGAAGAACGCCGCCCGCCGCCTCTGCGGCCGCACCGTCGTCGTCTGCGACCACGAGCTCCAGTGGAACATGATCCACTTCGATGTGCAGCTCATCGGTGGCATCGCCCTCCATCGCGGCCGGATCGCCGAGATGGCCACCGGCGAAGGCAAGACCCTCGTCGCCACGCTGCCGCTCTACCTCAACTCCCTCACCGGCGAGAACACCCAGCTCGTCACCGTCAACGACTACCTCGCCCGCCGCGACTCCCAGTGGATGGGGCACCTCTACAACCTCCTCGGCGTCTCCGTGGGCTGCATCCAGCAGCAGATGCCGTCGAACCTCCGGCGCGAGATGTACGCGCGCGACATCACCTACGGCACGGCTTCCGAGTACGGCTTCGACTACCTGCGCGACAACGGCATGGCCACGCGCAAGGAGGACCAGGTCCAGCGCAACCACTGGTTCTGCATCGTCGACGAAGTGGACTCGATCCTCGTCGATGAGGCGCGCACGCCGCTGATCATCTCCGGCCCGGCCCCGATCGAACGCGAGCAGCCCTTCACCCGCCACAAGCCTGGCATCGAGGCGCTCTTCGCGGAGCAGACGCGTTTCTGCAACCGCATGATCGGCGAGGCCAAGGCAATCCTCGAGAAGCCCAACCGCACCCCCGACGAGACCTACACCGCCCAGCTCCAGATGCTCCAGGTGAAGGCCGGTATGCCGCGCAACAAGCTCCTCCAGCGCCTCATGGAGAACGCCGAGTTCCGGAAGCTTCTCGACAAGATCGACCTCGAGATGAACACCGACTTCCGCAAGGACGAGTTCTACCGTCTCAAGGAGGAGCTGTTCTTCACCATCGACGAACGCCAGCACCAGGCCGACCTCACCGAGAAGGGCCGCACCTTCCTGCGTCCGGACAACCCGGATGCATTCATGATGCCCGACGTCGCCACGGCCTACATGGAGATCGACAAGGACACCTCCAAGACCCCCGCCGAGAAGGAAGCGGCCAAAGTCCAGCTCCAGGAACTCCAGGAACAGGTTTCCGAGGACATCCACGCCATCTCCCAACTGCTCCGCGCCTATAGCCTCTACGAACGCGACGTCCAGTACGTCGTCACCCCCGACGGCAAGATCGTCATCGTCGACGAGAACACCGGCCGCATCATGCCCGGCCGCCGTTGGTCCGACGGCCTCCACGGCGCCGTCGAGGCGAAGGAGAATGTCGCCATCGAGCGCGAGACCCGCACCTACGCGACCATCACCATCCAGAACTACTTCCGCATGTACCGGAAGCTCGCCGGCATGACCGGCACCGCCGAGACCGAGGCGCTGGAGTTCATGGACATCTACAAGCTTGCCTGCACGGTCATCCCGACGAACCGGCCCTGCATCCGCAAGGACTCCAACGACCTCATCTTCAAGACACGCCGCGAGAAGTTCGCGGCCGTCATCAAGGCCATCCAGGAGGCCCACGCCAAGGGCCAGCCCGTCCTCGTCGGCACCGTCTCGGTTGAGTCTTCCGAGGTGTTGAGCCGCATGCTCAAGCGCACGGGCATCGTCCACGCCGTTCTCAACGCCAAGTACCACCAGCAGGAAGCCGAGATCGTCTCCCGCGCCGGCCAGCGCGGCGCCGTGACGATCGCCACCAACATGGCCGGCCGTGGCACCGACATCAAACTCGGCGAGGGTGTCCGATTCTCGGTTACCTGCGAGCCGCAGCCCGATGCGGCGAAGCGCAAGGAGCATCCCTACGTCTACACGCTCACAGAGGCCGTCACCGGCGAGATCCGCAAGTACGACTCCGGCAGCGTCGAGGCGCGCGGCTACGGCCTCAACCCCGACACAAAGGAGACCGGTGGCCTCTACGTCATCGGCACCGAGCGCCACGAATCCCGCCGCATCGACCGCCAGCTGCGCGGCCGTTGCTCACGCCAGGGCGACCCGGGCCAGTCTCGCTTCTACATTTCCCTCGAGGACGACCTCATGCGCCTCTTCGCCTCCGGCGGCATGATGGCAAAGATGATCGAGAACTCCATGAAGGAGGGCGAGGAGCTCGAACATCCGTGGCTGAACAAGTCCATCGAATCGGCCCAGAAGAAGGTCGAGCAGCAGAACTACTCCATCCGCAAGCGCCTGCTCCAGTACGACGACGTACTGAACAAACAGCGCGAGGTCATCTATGCCATCCGCAACGGCGCCATCCAGGCCGAGCGGAGCAAGGACCAGATCTTCTCGTTCATCGACGAGGAGATGCTCTACCGCGCCGAGCTGACCGGCTTCGGTGAGAAGGGCGGCCCCGCCCCAGCCAAGGTCGAGTCGTTCGTCGGCTGGGTCTGCATGCAC
>JAEXPL010000249.1 GCA_023446865.1 Verrucomicrobiota bacterium
CTCCTCGGGCGGGGGGTTCATTGGGGGGCGCCGCTCTCCAGCGGGGCGTCCGCCCCCGATCCGGCACCGCCCACCGTCGACGGTCCACCGTCCACCGGAACCGACGGTCCCGCCTTGCTCGCGCCACTCGCCGCCCAGACGCTCCTGCTCGACCTCGCCGCGGCAGGCCCGCGGCTCGTCGCCGTCGGCGAACGCGGGCACATCCTGGTCTCCGATGATCAGGGACGCTCGTGGCGCCAAGTCCCCTCGCCCACCCGCGCGACGCTCACCGGCGTGCACTTCGCCGACCCGCGCAACGGCTGGGCCGTCGGCCACCTCGGCACCATCCTCCGCACCATCGACGCCGGCGAGAGCTGGCAACCGCTCGCCGCCGGGCTCGACCGCGAGAGCGTGCTGCTCGATGTCCTCTTCCTGAACGCCGCCGAAGGTTTCGCCGTCGGCGCCTACGGCCTCTGCCTCCATACGACCGACGGCGGCGCCACCTGGACCCGCCTCGAGCCACAGCCCGATCAGTTCCACTTCAACCAGATCGCCCGAGCACCCGACGGCGCCCTGTTCCTCATCGGCGAGTCGGGCACGCTCCTGCGCTCGCGCGACGGCGGGCTCGGCTGGGAACCCGTGCCGCCGCCCTACGAAGGCTCGCTCTTCGGCCTTGTCGCGCTCGCCGACGGCCAGCTCCTCGTCCACGGCCTGCGCGGCCATGTCTTCCGCTCGACCAACGGCGGCGCGGGCTGGCTCCCGGTCGCGACCTCGGTGCCCACGTTGCTGATGCACGGCCTCCGCCTCCGCAACGGCCTCGTCGTGCTCGCCGGCCAGTCCGGCAATTTCTTCGTCAGCCGCGATCGCGGCCAGTCCTTCACCCTCTGGCAACCCGGCGACTCCTCCGGCGTCGCCGCCCTGCTCGAGACGGCCGACGGCGCGTTGCTCGCCGTGGGTGACAAAGGCGTGCGCCGGTTCGATCCCCCGCCGGTCCAACCCCCGGCCGCCGCCGCGCCATGAACTTCGCCGCCCGCATCACCGCCGCGCTCGAGGCCCTCATCTTCGACCACCGCCGCGCGGTCCTCGCCGCCATCACCGCGTTCACGTTACTGATGGCGTTCTTCGCCTCCCGCACGCACATCGACGCCAGCTTCCTCAAGCAGCTGCCGCGCGAGCACGCCTACATCCAGACCTTCGAGCAGTACCAGACGGCCTTCGGCAACGCCAACCGCGTCGTCATCGCCCTCACCGTCAAACACGACGACATCTTCCAACCGCAGTTCTTCGACACGCTGAAGAAGGTCACCGACGAGGTGTTCTTCCTCCCCGGTGTCGACCGATCGTCCGTCACCTCGCTGTACACGCCCAACGTCCGCTTCGTCGAGATCGTCGAGGACGGCTTCGCCGGCGGCACCGTCATCCCCGCCGACTTCCAGCCTACCGCCGCCGGTCTCGAACAGGTGCGGCAGAACGTGATCAAGTCCGGCAAGGTCGGCCAGCTCGTCGCCAATGATTTCACCGGCGCCATCGTCTCGGCCCAGCTGCTCGAGATCGATCCGTCCACCGGCAAGCGCCTGAACTACCTCGAGGTCGCCAAGGCGATCGAGGAGCGAATCCGCGCCCGCCACGTGCCGGCCGGCAGCGAGTTCGGCCTCGGTATCCATGTCATCGGCTTCGCCAAGATCATGGGCGATGTCGGCGAGGCCGTGCGCGACGTGCTGATCTTCTTCCTCGTGTCGATCGTGCTCACCGCGCTCCTGGTGCTCATCTACACGCGCTCGCGCCGGCTCACCCTCTGGACGATCCTCTGCTCGTTCGTCGCCGTCGTCTGGCAGCTGGGCCTGCTCAACGTCCTGGGCTACGGCATCGACCCGCTCTCGATCCTCGTCCCGTTCCTCGTGTTCGCGATCGGCGTTTCCCACGCCGTGCAGATGGTGCGTGCCTTCCGCAACGAAGCGTTCGAGGGTGCCGGCTCCCGTGCCGCCGCGCGCGCCGCGTTCCGCAGCCTGCTTTTCCCCGGCGCCGTGGCGCTCGCCACCGACACCATCGGCTTCCTCACGATGTTGCTGGTGAAGATCGAGATCATCCGCGAACTGGCCGTCACCGCCAGCCTCGGTGTCGCGCTGATCGTGCTGACCAACCTCGTGCTCCTGCCGGTCCTGCTCTCGTGGGTCGAACTCTCCCCCGCGTTCCTCGCCGGAATGAAGAAACGCAGCGCCCGCACCGACAACGCCTGGCGCCACTTCGAGCACCTCACCAAGCCGCTGATCTCCGGCTCCATCATCGTGATCGGCCTCGCGCTCGGGGCCTTCGGCTGGTCGAAGATGAAACACGTGCAGATCGGCGATCTCGACGCCGGCGTGCCCGAGCTCCGTCCCGACTCGCGCTACAACCTCGACGCCGCCACCATCGCCTCCCGCTTCACCGTCGGCGTGGACCTGATCTCCGTCATCGTCGAAACCGTGCCCAGCGGGTGCATCGATTACGACGTGATGACGCGCATCTCCGAGTTCGAATGGCACGTGCGCAATGTCCCCGGTGTCCAGTCCACGATCTCGTTGGCCGCCGCCGCCAAGATCGTGAATACGGGCTGGAACGAGGGCAGCCTGAAGTGGCGCACGCTCCCGCCCAACAAGGCCATGCTCGCCCAGGCCACCTCCGCCTTCGATACCGGCTCCGGCCTGCTCAACGCCGATGGCTCGGTGATGCCCGTGATCGTCTACCTCGCGGACCACAAGGCCGCCACGATCAAGCGCGTGATCGCCGCCGTCGAGGAGTTCGCCGCCGCCCACCCGTCGGATCGCGTCCGCTTCCGCCTCGCGAGCGGCAATGTCGGTGTCATGGCCGCGACCAACCAGGTCGTGGAGGAGACGCAGTGGCCGATCGTCGCCTGGGTCTTCGGCTCCGTCATCGCCCTCTGCCTGCTCACCTTCCGCTCGCTGCGGGCCACCATCTGCATCGTGGTGCCGCTCGCCATCGTGTCGTTGCTCGCCAACGCCGTCATGGTCGCCCTCGGCATCGGCCTGAAACCTTCGACCCTGCCAGTCATCTCGTTGGGCGTGGGCATCGGCGTCGACTACGGCATCTACCTGTTCTCGCGCCTGCAGGTGCACCTCGAGGCGGGCCTCGAGTTCGACGAAGCGCTCTTTCTCTCGTTCCGCCAGACCGGCAGCGCCGTGATCTTCACCGGACTGACCCTCGGCGTGGGCGTGAGCACGTGGATCTTCTCCGGCCTCAAGTACCAGGCCGACATGGGCATCCTGCTCACCTTCATGTTCGTCGTGAACATGCTCGGCGCGATCCTCATGCTCCCCGCCCTCGCCCGCTGGCTCTACGCCCGCCGGTGAGGCCACAAGTTCGCTGTAGGCCACCGCGCCGAGGTGGCGGTTGGCCCCACAAAGAACAAGTATCCATAGGTAGGGTGAAACCTCCGCTTGAGCCGCGGCACACAACTCGCTCAACCGTCCCCGCCGAATCCCTTCGTTCCCTTCGTTGCCTTCTGTCGCTTCCGTCTGCATTGCGTCTTCGCTCCCGCGGCTGAGCCGGCTCTTGATTTCCGCGCCGCGCCCTCAAACCATTCCGCGCTCCGATGAAGATCCTCGTTGTCGCCGAAAAGCCCTCCGTCGCGCTCGACCTCGCCAAGGCGCTGCTCGGAGTGAAGGAGGAGTCCGGCAAGTTCTTCAAGGGTCAGACGCCCCTCGGCGACGAGCTCACCATCACCTGCGCCGCGGGCCATTTCCTCCAGCTCGCCAAGCCCGAGGCCTACGACGCCGTGCACGGCAAACAGTACGGCAAGTGGCGCATCGCCGACCTGCCGATCCTCCCCAAGCCGGGCTGGGATTTCGACGAGATCCCCCGTGAACGCGCCGAGCGCTCGCTCGAAATCCTCGCCGGCCACCTGCGCGCCCACGAGGGCGGCGAGATCGTCAACGCCTGCGACGCCGGCCGAGAGGGCGAGCTCATCTTCCGCAAGATCCTGCGCCACTCCGGCGTCGACACCACGAAGACCACGCTCTCGCGCATGTGGATGCAGGAGATGACCGAGAAGGCCTTCCGCGACGCGTACCGCCAGCGCCGTCCGCTCGCCGAGCGCGACGGCCTCGGCGCCGCCGGCTACACCCGCGACCAGGCCGACTGGCTCTCGGGCATGAACAAGACCGTGCTCGCGACCAAGACCCTGCCTCGCGGCACCGGCAACTGGCGGGTCTGGAGCGTCGGGCGTGTCCAGCCTCCCACGCTCGCCCTGATCTACGAACGCGACCGCACCATCGCGTTCTTCAAGCCACAGAACTTCTGGGAAGTCTACGGCGTGTTCGACGGCGTCACCGCCAAGGCCGACCTCGACGCCTACGCCGCCGCGGAGAACCGCGAGAAGCTCCTCGGCCGTCCCCAGATCCTGGAGGACCGCGACCGCAAGGCGTTCTGGTCCGAGGCGCTCGCCACGCGGTTCACCGAGGCCGCGCTCGCACCGCGCCTCTACGCCGTCAAAGACTCGGCCTCGCAGCGCACCGAGCGCCCGCCCCTGCCTTTCGACCTGCAGGAGGCGTCGAAGTACTTTTCCAAGAAGTTCGGTTGGACGGCCGCGCACTCGCTCGAGGTGCTCCAGTCGCTCTACGAGGACCTGAAGGTCATCAGCTACCCGCGTACCGATTCGCGCTACTTTCCCGATTCCGCCGAGATGCGCCAGAAGGTCTGCGAAGGCATTCGCGCCGCGCACGCCTGGATCCGCGAGAAACACCCGGCCACGCACCTCGCCTCACAGGAGCTGCGCACCGACGAGGAGATGGGCAAGGCGAAGGCGTTCAAGAACGCCGAGAGCGACCACTACGCGCTCCACCCGCTCTCCGATCTCTCGCGTCTCGCCCGCGCCAACCGTGACCAGTTGCTCGCTTGGATGGCCGTCGCGCAGGCCTGCCTCATCGCGCTCGACGAGCCGCTCAAGGCCAAGGTGATCGTGCGCCGTTGGGAGCAGAAGGACGCCACCGGCGACTACGCGCCCTGCGTCTTCCGCACCGCCCGCGAGAACATCCTCGTGCCCGGCTGGACCCGCTGGGTGAAGGACACCGGCGACGCCAAGACGCCGCCCGGCATGCCCGACCTCGTCGCCGAGCAGCCGCTCGACAAGACCGAGATCAAGAAACTCGAGACGAACCCACCGAAGCCCTACGACGACGCCACCATCCTCACCGCGATGGAGTACGCCGGCACCACAATCGAGGAGGGCGCGCACTCGCCCGAGCACCTCGAGGAGCTGATCGAGGCGATGAAGGACCGCGGCCTCGGCACGCCCGCCACGCGCGCCGCGATCATCGAGACGCTCGTCGAGCGCGGCTTCATCGAGCGCAAGGGCAAGGCGCTCATCACCACCCAGAACGGCCGCGCCCTCGTGCGCGCGCTCAAGAAGATCGACCCCGCCGCCGTCTCCGCGCAACAAACCGCCGAGATGGAGTACGAGCTCAAGAAGATGGAGCGCGGCAACTCCAGCTACACCCGCGAGACGTTCCTCGACGCCCTGCTCCAGCAGTTCCTCGGCGTCGCCGAAGCCTACAAGGCCGCCAGCA
>JAEXPL010000284.1 GCA_023446865.1 Verrucomicrobiota bacterium
TGCAAACCGTCGCCAGGGTCGATTCCAGGCCGGCCCGCCGACCGATGAACGTACGCAGGACGGAACCGGAGAACACAACGACCCGCTTCTCTTTTGATCACCGCGAGCACCGAGTCGTGGAATTCAAAGCAGGTGTTCATCTTTGCCCCAACGCTCCGGGTCAGCCACGCCGAACACCGGATACTGAGGTTGAAAGGGACATCGTAGAGGCGTTGCGCTGTGACCGCTGGTTCGCCCTGTCTTTCTTCATCCTAATCATAGTTCAATTCTTTGGATTCCCAATGGAGCGTCGGGTAGGTATGCGACTCATCTTCGAGATACTGTCCGCCGACACCGTGATGCACCGCGAAGGTTCTGAGCACGCCGGCATCGCTCTTCAGGATGAGCTTCTTCTCTTCGACCCTCCAGCCACCGCGCTCGCTGTCGAAACGCACCAGACCTTCTTCTTCTTTCTTTTCCGATTTCTGGTCGGGGCTAAGCCGCGTGAGAAAATATCTCCCGTCGGCATCTAGAACCAGAGTCCAGTAGATCGCGCCGGTATGGGTCTCCTCGTAGACGGCAGGCGCGATCTTTTCATGCCCAATGGTGTAGCAACCGGGCAGGCCGAGGGCGACGACCACCAAAATGGAGCTGAGGAGAAGAGATCTCATTCTTTTTGCGAACGCTTCAGGTCAGGAACGCCGGCCCTCTGGCTCGGTCGAAGAGGAAGGGGCCTTTGCCGGCGTTCCCTGTAGTGGCTGGTTCACCCTCTGCTTTCTGTATTTCTTCGGGAAACGGAGATCCGGCCAGAAGTCGAAATCAACCTCATCTTCCGTAATCCGCTGGATGGTGAACTTCAGAATGTGGGGAACTCCATATGAATTCAGGTCAGAAGCATCTGTCGCTGACAAAACCAGAACAGCTCCTTCGAGATGCCATGATCCCGACATCCAGCCGTGAGTCCCTTCCTTGTAAGCGATAGAGACACGGTATGCGCCTCCGGCGTCATAGGTGATCGTCCACTCCGAGTGATCGGCATTGGGTGTCGCTTGCTCCCACGTGCCCACAATCTGACGCTCAATCTCACCCGCACCCTCAGCGCACAGGGCCCCGAACAGGAGAACGACAAGAGCCGTATAGGAGAGCCACTTCATTTCGGTGAACGCTTACGAGTGAGCCACGGCGGCCCGTGGCTGGTGATTGGAAGGCGGACGTTTTCCCGCCGTTGGCTCTGATCGCTTGTTAGGCCGATTTTCCTTTGAGCCAGTCATCGTGAAAATCCTTTTGGGCAGCCACACTCGACGGGATCACATCCGGCCCTTCGGCAAAGATCTGAACCAGGTCGGCGCGTGTAGGCTTCTGTCCGATCTTGAGGCGGTAGGCGACCGAACCTGCACCCATATCGCGGCACATACCTGACGGATAGACGTTCAGGCTCGCGCCATAGCAAAACGGAATGAGCTTCTCTTCTTCGAGACGCACGCGCACCTGGCAAAACGCTTGGAAATAGTCCGAAGCGCTCTCCTCAATCGTGCGACCGCGATAGGTGAAAGCGATGTGGCACAAGCCATCGCGCGGGCTCTTCACGACCGTCGCGGTCTCGTCGTCTTCGCCGCCGATCAGGTGGATGATGTGTTCGCTCATTCTTTGCCTAACGCTTCAGGTCAGGGACGCCGGCCCTCCGGCTCGGTCGAAGAGGACGGGGCCTCTGCCGGCGTTCCATGTAGTGTCTGGTTCGGCCGTCTTCTTCATGGTTTGATCGCACGGAGTCGATAAACGTCGCGGATGATGATCACGATGCAGATCGCGAACATGATGAGGTGCGCAGCCACACCAATCCTGCTACCCCAAGGACCGACGAAATGGTCGGCGGCACCAATCGCACCCCATGCGAGTAGCGGCATCAGCGGAAATCCCGGAAGTAGGCTAACACCACGCCGCTTCTCTTTCGGGACTCCAGCATGAGCATCTTCAATCGCCAACCGTCCAGCGGGGGCAACGACGAGAACAAACCAACTGGCGAAGATCACGACTGGAGTCAGGAGGGTCATCTTCTTGCGCCGAACGTCATCAGTCAGACACGACGGGGCGCAGCCCCGGCGTTGTCTGTGATGATCTGGATCGGCTCGGGTGGAAGTAATGCCAAGGTGCCGATGGTGGCTACTATACACTCAGCAATACTAGCCGGCGTCGTGTCGGCTGGGGAATCTATCCAAGCGGAAATTATGACCCCGCACGTGCTGCGGCACTCCTTCGCGACGCACCTGCTCGAGTCCGGCACCGACATCCGCAGCCTGCAGGATCTGCTGGGGCACGCGAACGTCGAGACGACCCAGATCTACACCCATGTGATGGCCCGGCCCGGGTTGGGCGCCCGCAGCCCGCTGGACCAGTGACGGCAAAACGCCGGGGCACCGACCACGGGAGGCGCCCCGACTCCTTCCAGAAGAGAAGTGGCGGACTAGTTCCTAAACATGCTGAGCACTATGCAATGCATCGGCCAAGGCGGCCTCGAACCGAAGCCGAAGCGCGTCGGGAACCAGCCCAAAGAACGCCGCCCCGTGCTCCTTTAGCACCGACTGATTAAGGTACGACCGTTCCAATACCTCTTTCGAGTTCCCCATATTCTTCGCCAGAAAATCGAGGTTGTGATTCAGGGCGTAGTGATGGGACGCGTAGGTGTGGCGCAGAACGTCGTTGCACCAAGCCGTCCCTACTCCAGCCGCTTTCCGCACGCGCTTGAAGACGCGAGTCGAGAAGAACCCGGGCTCCAGCCCCTGTTCCCTGCACCACTCCAAAATCACCCGGAGGTTGAGCGGTATCTCGACGGCCCGTTGCCGATTGGTCTTGGCCATGAAGCCCCAAATCAGGTTGTTGCCGAAAACAACATTCTCCCAGTTTCCGCTGAGCCGCTTCACCTCGTCGGGCCTGATGCCAGAGAGCAAGCAGATGGAAAAGTACGGCAGCATCGAACCCTTGACGACGCGGTAGCCGCCCTCGTCCTCAAATGCCGCGTTGAGCAACGCTCTGGCCTGCTCAACGGAAAGCACCCCCGGAGTCCCGTATTGGATCTTGGGTCGGTCGATGTGGGCTGCCAAGTTCATCGCGGCGTATCCTTTCTTCACAAGGAACTCCATCCAGTTGTAGAGCGCATCGCGCCGGTCCCGTCGGGTACGCAAACCCACCTCTGGCGAGAGCGCCCAGCGCTCAAGATGGTCTTTGGTCAGTTCGGAGACCGTCGCGACGCCGCAACTTTCGGCAAAGGCGCGCAGAACGCTCTGCGTGACCTCGATCGACTTCTCTCGGTTGCCGCGTCGGCGACGCGCCTCGCTAAACTCCAGCACCGCATCGACCGGGGCGATCGCCGTTGTCTTGCGATGGTGCTTGATGAAGTAGTCGACGGCTTGGATGAGATCCACGGACTCCGAGAATCCTTTAAGTCGTTTGTGGGCAAGCTCAGCCAGGCGAAGTTCCTCGTTGGAACGGAAAGACGTGACGGTTTGCCGCTGAAATTCTCCTTGATTAGCCGTCAGCAATACTTGAGCTTCGAACTCCTTCGCCTTTTCGAGGCTGAAGAAGTTCTTTTGGATTCTCATCCCTAACACGGATCCGGAAACTCGGTAGGAAGTGCTTCCGCCGCGATTGCTGAAGGGGATGACCTTTATGCTGATTTTCGTGCTCGGCATGGTTGGTTTTCGGTTCACAGGCGGTTCACAAAACCGGGTGTGAATTGAAGATAACTGACCTAGACGGGCAAAGCAAACCGAGGAATCAACGTCACCTTGAACTGCTGAAAATCAGCTAGATACGAAGAAGAAAGACACACATCGGGGCGTAGCTTAGCCTGGTAGAGCGCTACGTTCGGGACGTAGAGGTCGTGAGTTCGAATCTCACCGCCCCGACCACTTCAACCCGCGGCTTCGGCCGCGGGTTTTTGTTTTACCTCTGGCGCTGCTTACGAAGCCGCCAGCACGCCCTTGGCGATCAGCTCGCCCCGCAACCACCGCGCGGTCTCAAGCAACGACGGGCCGTCGTGGATGAGGTTCTTCCCGCGCAGGATACCGCTTTCGATCACCACGTGCGGCCACTGCCCGGTCCAACCGCGTTCGGCCATGAGCGCCACTCCGTCCACCGGGTGGTCGTCCTCCTCGGAAAACACGATCACCGCGTCCGGTTTGGCCACGGCCACCGCCGGGAGATTGAGCGCCAAGTAGCCCGAGGTCATGCCGCGCAGCACGTTCACGCCGCCGGCCAGTTCGAGAATGTCATGCACGAACGTCAGCCCGCCGGCCATCCGCGGATGCCGCCCGAACCACAGCTCCGCGTACACCCGCGGCCGCACCGCCGGCCGAAGCGCGCGCAACGCCGCCGCCTCGTTCACCATGCGCTCCGCCAAATCGTGCGCCGCCTCCATCTCGCCGAGCAACGCCCCCAGTTTGCGGATGTTCTCCAGAATGCCGCTCAGGCTGTCCGGCAAGTGCAGCACGAAGACCGGCACGCCGGCCTGGGCCAGTCGTCGCGCCAGCCCGAGTTGCACGCCGCTCGTCATGAGCACGAGATCGGGCCGCAGTTCGCGCAACCGCTCGGCGTTGATCCTGAGGTAGTCGCCCGCGACCGGGATGGTCGCCACCGGCGCATACCGCGCACAGTAGTTGGACACTCCCGCCAGCCGGTCGCCCAGCCCCATCGCAAAGATCGCCTCCGTGAAGCCCGAGACGAGCGACACGACCCGCTGGGGGCGTTCGGGCAACTGGATGAAGGCGCCGATCGGCTCGCACTTCACCCGACGCACGACATTGCTGGCGCCGCTGGAATTCATCGCGGGCCCGACGCTGCACCGCTCCGCCACGCGCCGCGAGAACGAAGCTCGCGCCTCGCCGCATGACAGCCTGGCCCCCGTTGCTCGTCTTCTCGACCCTCAACTCCCCGCCGCCTCACACCACCGGCCGCTTCCGGTAGAACAAGAGGCCGGGCACCGCCAAGCCCACCGCGAGCGCCGCCACGATGAAGCCCGCCTTCAGCCCCTGCGTGATCACCGTCGCGAGCAACTCGTTGGTAAGGCCGGTCCGCTGGATCTGCGCGACGGCGATCAACGTCGTGAACAACGGCACGCCCGGGATCATCGGAATCATCGCCGCCACCGTGAACACCTTCGGGTGCGCGCGCAGCCGCTGCGCCACCGCCACGCCGAGCAGGCTCACCGTCGCCGCCGCCAGCAAGGTGCTCAGCTCGATCGGCAGGCCGCAGCCCTCGATAAGCAGGAACCGCAGGCCGCGCCCGAGCGCGCCGCCCGCGGCGCACAGCCCGAGCACCCGCGCCGGTACGTGGAAAACCATGCCGAAACCCACCGCCGGCACCGCGGCCAGCGCCATCTGTTGGAGCAATCCGAGCAGGAGATTCATAGCCAGGCCCACACTTTCCAGACATTCATCGCCAGCAGGATCCCGGCGCACGCCGCCGCCGAGAGCAGCACCGCGTACATGCCGCGCGCCAGACCGGTGTTGATGTAGCCCTTCACCATGTCCGAGATCGAGTTGATCAGCGGATACCCGGGCACCAACAGCAACACGCACGCCGCCATCGCCACCTGCGGCTTCTCGCCGATCTTCTGGATCGCCCCCTGCCCGGCGATCGACGTCGCGACGAACGCCGTGGTGAAGAAGTTCACGAGCGGGTTGAAATGCAGCCGCACCAGCGTGAGCCGCACGGCCATGGCCACGCCCGCCGCCACCAACGCCACGCCGCAGCTCGCCCAGTCGGCGCCGATCAGCCGCGCGAAGCACGCGCACGACAGACCGATCACGACCGATGTCAGCCAGCGCGGGTAACGCAGCGGCTTGATCCCGGCGAACCGCTCCCGGTAGCCCGCCGCGTCGAGCCGGCCGGCCTCCGCGTCGAGCACCGCGCGCTGCACCTCTGTGACCATGTGCATGTTGATGCCGCGGTCCTCGTTGCGGCGCACGGTCGTGATGCAATGGCCTTCGCTGAGCGTCGTCACCACGACCGCGTTGGCGAGCAGCGCCACCTCGGCGCGCGGCACGCCGAGCGCGAGGGCGAGGCGGCGGGTGAGATTCTCGACGAGCGCGCTCTCCGCGCCGTGCTGGAGCAGCGTGAGACCGGTCTCCACGCTCAGGCGCGTGACCTCGCGCTGCAGCGACTCAGTGTGTGGTGCCGGTGTTCCGGCGGTGGCGGGATCCATGGGCAGGTGCTGGAAATGGCGCCACCGACCGCGTTCACAAGCCCAGATAACGCCGGACCGGACCGAGATCGACATGCGCCGCCAGATGATCGGCCATTTGCGCGTAGACTTCGTGGCGTTTCTCGGCCCAGAGAATGGGTTCGGCCCGGTGCGCGGTGATGCCCGCAGCGGCGGTCACCTTCCGCCGCACCTCCGGCGCCTCGAACCAGCCGTGCAGGTACGTGCCCCATACGTTGCCGCAGCGCAGCCCCTCCGGGCGCACGCCCTGGCTGTCGGTGACCATCTGCAGCGGCTCGCAGGGGCGCGTCACCGTGCTCCGGCCCATGTGAATCTCGTAGGCTTTCCAGCTGCGGCCGGCGCACTCTGCGGTGACCTGCTGGACGATCTTGTCGGGTCTGAACCCCGTCGTGATCGGCAGCAGGCCGACACCGGCCTCGCTGCCGGCGTCTCCGGCCAAACCCTCGCGGTCCTCGAGCCGCTCGCCCAGCATCTGGTAACCGCCGCAGATGCCGACCACGAGCACGCCGTTGCGCGCCGCCGCGGCCACCGCCTCGAACCAGCCGTTCGCGCGCAACCAGCGCAGATCGCCGAGCGTGTTCTTCGACCCGGGCAGCACGATCGCCTTCGCTCCGGCCAGCTGGGCCGGATCGTCGATCCAGCGTGTCCGCACGCCGGTGTCGTCCCACCACGGCTGGCAGTCGGTCACGGCCGCCACGTGCGGGTAGCGGATCCAGGCGATGGTGTCGCCGGAGCCGCGATCCTCGTCGCCGCGATCGAAACCATCCTCCGTCTCCGGCTGTAGATCGCGTCGCCACGGAATGGTGCCAAGCACCGCGAGCCCGGGCGCGTGCGGCAAGAGCCGCGTGCCGGGGTCGGCGAAGAGCGCCTTGTCGCCGCGGAACCGGTTCACGATCGCCCCGAGCCCGCGCGGCCGGTCGGCCGCGGGCAGCAGGTTCCACGTGCCGGCCAGCTGCGCGAAGATGCCGCCGCGATCGATGTCGCCCACGAGCAGCCACCGGCCGTCGACATGCCGGATCGGCCGCAGGTTGGCGAGGTCCCGGTCCATCAGGTTGAGCTCCACCGGCGAGCCCGCCCCCTCGAGCACGAG
This sequence comes from Verrucomicrobiota bacterium, assembly GCA_023446865.1. Lineage (GTDB taxonomy): Bacteria > Verrucomicrobiota > Verrucomicrobiia > Opitutales > Opitutaceae > CAJCBL01. The sequence goes on from JAEXPL010000284.1 coordinate 7,287, forward strand.
CGCGTCGCACCGGCCGCGCCAGCCGTCGAGCACGCCGGCCACGTGCGCCCAAAGCCGGTCGTATTCGAGATAATAATCCGCCGCCGGCACCACCCCTTCCGGCCGGCCGCCGAGGATGAGCTGCGAACCGGCGCATCCGCTGGGCTTGAGCAGGATCGGGTTCATCTCCGCCGTCGGCACCAGCCCGCAGGCCTCGGCCTGCATCGCCTGCGCCCGCGCGATCTCGCCGCCCTCCGGCAACGCCCACGCGTTGTTCGACATGTTCTGCGTCTTGCACGGCGCCACGCGCACGCCCTGCCGCCGCAGCCACGCGCACAACGCCGTCGCCACCCAAGTCTTGCCGACGCTGGAACCGGTGCCGAGGACGCCGATGGCTTTCATCGGCTCCATTCCTGTTCGCCCCGTCCCCCCGGCTCAAACACCTTCTGCACTCGCCGCGTGTTCGACACCTTGTTCTCCGCTTCGAAAGAAGAGGT